>CBDTUV010000272.1:0-4066 GCA_965363575.1 uncultured Pseudorhodobacter sp.
GTCATCGCGCCATCTGCCTTGATGTCGCGGCAATAGATCGGGCTTTTGTCACGGCGATACGCCACAACAATGTCACCCAAACGCTTTTCCAAATCGCCGAGGTCATTGGACAAGCACAAAATCGCCATCACTTCGGATGCCACAGTAATGTCAAACCCGGTTTGGCGCGGAAAGCCGTTCGACACCCCGCCAAGGCTGGTCACAACATCGCGCAGCGCGCGGTCGTTCATGTCCATCACCCGGCGCCACACCACGCGGCGCTCGTCAATCGCCAGTTCATTGCCCCAATAGATGTGGTTGTCGATCATCGCGGACAAAAGGTTATGCGCCGAAGTGATCGCGTGAAAATCGCCGGTGAAATGCAGGTTCATTTCTTCCATCGGCACGACTTGCGCGTAACCGCCACCCGCTGCCCCGCCCTTCATCCCAAAGTTCGGCCCAAGGCTGGCCTCGCGGATACAGATCACCGCCTTTTTGCCAATCCGGTTCAACCCGTCACCAAGACCCACCGTTGTCGTGGTTTTGCCTTCGCCTGCAGGCGTTGGGTTGATCGCGGTCACCAAAACCAGCTTGCCATTCGGACGGTCAGCAAGCGACGAGATGAACTCTTGGCTCACCTTGGCTTTGTCATGGCCATACGGCAGCAGATGCACGGACGGAATCCCCAGCTTGTCGCCAATCTCCATGATTGGCCGCTTCTTCGCTTCCCGTGCAATCTCAATATCGGTCTTAAATGCCATGATGTCCGTCACTCCCTGCGTGAACCGCCCCGATTGGGCCTTGGCTTCGGTGTATCCAGTCCATTTGCGCCAAGAAAGGGCGTTTCCGACCCATCCCGCGTCAAATTCGCCAGCGCTTGTTTCCTATAGGAGAATCTGGGGCAATGCGGAAACTTTTCGGCATTGCCCGGTGAAAAATATCGCGGGCTTAAGGAAACTATAACCCATCCCACGCGTTACTACTGTATCGCTGCCAAAGGAGCTTACAATGCCAACACCACATCTCGCACTGATCTTCCCCGCCGTCTTGGGTATTGGGATGATGCTGTCCGCCACGGTGCTGTCCTTGATCTAGGCGCCCTGCCAACCGCGCTGATCGGGGATATGCAGCGTGATCTGGTCGCCAAGGCGAAACACGCCTTCGCGCTCTACCCATGCCGTCACACCGCGCAGCCCTTTGGCTGCCGATTTGAACGCAGCCCCCTTGCCTGCATGGCGCGTCTCAATCGGGCGGGCAGGCAGGCTGCAAGGGCGGTTTTCCATATCCACCACCAATGTGGCCCCACTGGGCGCTTGCAACCGCGCTGACGGTGGCAAATGCGTGAAATCCGGAATGCCGGAAATCACCATCGTCGTCCCGATCAGGCCGGGATCCAGCGCCTCCAACCCCATCTCGGCGGCAATCGCGGCCAATTCTTGCGCACATAACACCGCAAATTGCCGCGTGTTCCTAATCTCGGTGTCGCGCGGATACTGCTCTATCACACGGCTACACGACGCCCGCGTCACCCCGCCATGCGCCTCGCCAAGCGGGCCATCAAACTGTGCTACAATCTCATCAACCGGCTGGCTCGCCAAGGCAGCACCCCGGTCGGCTACCAAACCCAACCACACCACGCGGCCCACAATATCGGTCTTTTTCAGCGCGGGCATATCCACCTACACTTTCACTGTGAAAAAGACCCGCCGAAACGGCATCAGCGCAGCGCCACCCGGCAGCAGCGGATAGGCCGCCCCAAGGGCCGCATCATAGGCGTGCAAAAACTCCACCGTTTCATCAGCGTTCAACTGTGCCAAAACCGGGCGCATCGCTGTGGGTTGGGTAAAGACGCGCACCGGATGCCCTTCGGCCTGCGGTTCCAGCCGCTGCACATATTCACTCTCCCAGGCCAAAACCTCGCCCAAAGGCGCCAGCATTTCCCAATACCGCACGGCACTTTGCACGGGCGTTTCCGGCATATCGGCAAAGCGGTCGGCGAACAGCGATGCTGCAATATCGCGGATGAACCGATGCGATGGCGCGCCCCATTGCCGCGGCATTTGGACAGCCAGCACGCCACCCGGTGCCAGCATCCCAGCCAAACGCGGCATCAAACTGTCATGCCCGGCTATCCAATGCAGCGCTGCGTTCGAAAAAATCAGCGCAGGCTTTGCCCCGGGCTGCCATGCGCTCACATCCGTTTCCACCAATTGGCTATAGGCCCCGCTTTTGCCTGCCTCAGCCAGCATCGCCGGAGAGCTGTCAACGCCAACAAGCGCCCGCCCCCCAAACCGTGCCGCCAACGCGCCGCCCACAGCCCCGTTGCCACAGCCAAGGTCGATCACCGCACCGTCTGGCAGATCCGCAACCTGCGCCAACAGGTCCAACGCCGGGCGTAACCGCAAACCGCCAAACCGCGCATAGCGTTCCGGGTTCCAATCGCTTTGCGTCATAAAGGCACTCCAAGGTCACTGCCCGAAAGGTATCCCGCGCACAGGCCGCCAAAGCAAATGCTTTCCTGTCTGGGTCAATAATTGGGCGCGATTTTGCACGCCCCGTTGCCAAAGTGCAAAACGCCGCAGGTTTCCCCACGGCGTTTGCAATCTTCATGGCCCATAGCCTCAGGCTTGGGGTTCGGGTTCCATCCCGCCCTTGGGCGCTTTGGGTTTGGTCTTGGGAATGGCCACGACCGAGGCGGTCTGCCCGCCCGACGGTTTGTCCTTGTCATCATCGCCGCCCAGCTTTTCACCGGCCACGACCTTTTTGATCTCATCGCCCGTCAGCGTTTCATATTCCAACAGACCCTGCGCAAGCCGCTCAAACTCCACGGATTTCTCCAACAGAATCTTGCGCGCCAAAGTATAGCCGTCATCAATCAACGTCTTCACTTCTTCTTCAATCAGGTTCTTGGTATCGGCCGAGACTGAAAAGCCACCGGTCTGCCCCTGATAGCCCTGATGTGCCTCGGAATAGTCGATATTGCCGATTTTGTCCGACATGCCCCAGCGCATCACCATCGCGCGGGCCAGAGCGCTGGCCTGCACAATGTCGCCCGAAGGGCCGTTCGACACGCCTTCTTCACCCCATTTGATGATCTCGGCAGCCTTGCCGGCCATGGTCATGGCGATCCGCTGCTTGCACTGGTCCTTGTGCATGTTCAGCTGGTCCATCTCGGGCAGGCTCATCACCATACCCAATGCACCGCCGCGCGGAATGATCGTGGCCTTATAGACCGGGTCGCATTTCGGCAGCGCCATGCCCACAATCGCATGCCCCGCCTCGTGATACGCGGTATGCTCTTTTTGCTCGGCCGTCAGCACCATCGACCGACGCTCAGCGCCCATCATAACCTTGTCTTTGGCTTGTTCAAAGTCGTGCATCGTCACAAAACGGCGGCCCACACGTGCGGCCATCAGCGCGGCCTCATTCACAAGGTTCGCCAAATCCGCACCCGAAAACCCGGGCGTTCCGCGCGCAATAATCCGCAAATCGACATCCGGGCCAACAGGCACTTTGCGCGCATGTACGGTCAAGATTTTCTCACGGCCCTTAATATCAGGGTTCGGCACTTGGATCTGGCGGTCAAAACGGCCCGGACGCAGCAGCGCTGGGTCCAACACGTCCTTACGGTTGGTTGCGGCCACGATGATAACACCCTCGTTCGCCTCAAACCCGTCCATTTCCACCAGCAACTGGTTCAGCGTCTGCTCACGCTCATCATTGCCGCCGCCCATGCCAACGCCACGCGCCCGGCCAACCGCATCAATTTCGTCGATAAACACGATGCAGGGCGCATTTTTCTTGGCCTGCTCAAACATATCGCGCACGCGGCTTGCCCCTACCCCCACGAACATTTCCACAAAGTCCGAACCGGAAATCGTAAAGAACGGCACCCCCGCCTCACCCGCAATTGCGCGCGCAAGCAACGTTTTACCCGTGCCGGGCGGGCCAACAAGCAGCGCCCCTTTGGGTATTTTGCCACCCAAACGGCTGTATTTCTGCGGGTTGCGCAGGAATTCAACGATCTCTTCCAGCTCTTCCTTGGCCTCATCAATGCCCGCCACGTCATCAAACGTCACGCGGCCAT
>CBDTUV010000273.1:0-4057 GCA_965363575.1 uncultured Pseudorhodobacter sp.
ATGATTAAGCGCATCGTGGGGTTGGTGCAACGCATTGTGCCGTAAGGGTGATCTTGTGGCAAAGCGCCGGGGAGGGCTGTCTGCCCTCCCCGGACCCCTCCCGAGGATATTTGTGAACAGAAAAAGGTAGGTACTGGTTTGGGGATGAAGCGGTCAGGATTTTTTCACACGCTGTCGGGGCGTTTTTTGCTGCTGACCGTGGCCTTTGTCATGTTGGCCGAAGTTCTGATTTTTGTACCTTCAATTGCGCGGTTCCGAGAAGATTATCTGCTGTTGCGTTTGGAAAAGGCGCAGATTGCATCGCTTGCCTTGTTGGCAACGGATGGGATGATCAGTGCCGAGCTGGAAGCGGAATTGCTGTCGAATGCGGGGGTTTTCAACGTTGTGTTGTGGCGAGATCAGATCCGGCAGTTGATCTTGTCTTCGCCGATGACGAGCGAGATTTCAGCAACCTATGATTTGCGGACGGCAACCCCGTTGCATTTGCTGCGCGATGCTTTGGTGGTGTTGGTGGACAGTCAGGATCGGTCGATCCGGGTGATTGGCAGCCCGGTTCAAGAAGCAGGATCCTTGATCGAAGTGACCATGCCAACCGAGCCGCTGCGGCAAGCGATGATTGCCTATGGGCTGCGGATTTTGGCGCTTTCGGCGCTGATTTCTGTGGTCACCGCGGCGCTGCTATTTTTGGCGGTGCAGCGTTTGTTGGTGCAACCGATCCGCCGTGTGGTTGACCATATGGCGCTGTATGCCGATGCGCCCGAGGATGCGCGCCGCGTGATTGCGCCGACATCGGGAGTGGTAGAGCTGCGTGAGGCTGAGGAAGCGTTGCTGAGCTTGCAGACCCAAATGACCGGGGTTTTGCGCCAAAAAGAGCGGTTGGCGCAGCTTGGATCAGCCGTGGCCAAGATCAGCCATGATCTGCGCAATATCCTGACCACGGCACAGTTGTTTGCCGACCGGATTGAACGTAGTTCCGACCCGGCGGTGGCGCGGATTGCGCCCAAGCTGGTCGGGTCGATCACGCGGGCGGTATCCTTGTGCGAATCGACGCTTGCGTTCGGCAAGGCCGAAGAGCCGCCACCGCGCCTGTCGCGTTTTGCGCTGCGCCCTTTGATCGAAGAGGTGATCGAGGCCGAAGCTTTGGGCGAACGGGCGGGGGTGACTTGTCTGGTTGACGTGCCAGCCGGGATGAACCTGCGGGCCGATGCCGAACAGCTGTACCGGATTTTGGCCAATCTGATGCGCAATGCGATGCAAGCGTTGGAGGCGAACGGCAAAGGCGGGGTGATCGAGGTGTCGGGTGGCGAAACCGATGCGGAATGGTGGATCAAGGTGGGGGACACTGGTCCCGGCCTGCCGCCGCGGGCGCGCGACCATTTGTTCACAGCTTTTCAAGGCGGGGCGCGCAAAGGCGGCTCTGGCCTTGGGCTTGCCATTGCGTTTGAATTGGTGCGCGGCCATGGCGGGCGTTTGGAATTGCTGCGCAGCGATGAGGCGGGGACCGAATTTATGATCCATTTGCCGAAAAAGGATGGGTTGACCGAGGCCGCCGACTGAAACAGGCAGAACTTGTGTTTTCCCCCCTTGCAATGCCCGGCGCAGGGCGTTACATCGCCCCCACTACGCACCCGTAGCTCAGCTGGATAGAGCATCAGACTACGAATCTGAGGGTCGGGCGTTCGAATCGCTCCGGGTGCACCACTTCCCCCCTTTTTAAGTCCGTCACAGGTGTTGAGCGCAATTTGCGTGCGCCATTTTGGGCAAATGACTGGTGTTCGAAGGCTGGTAGGCAGATCGCCCTATGCCAGCGGCGCATCTTGCAGTGTGGCCGTATGAGGTTGGTACAGCGCCTTTGTGTTGCCCCAGACCGAGATGTGCAGTTCAGGCCTGCCACTGCTTGCCAGATGTTCGGGCGTTAACCCAACCAAGCGCACCCGCAACGGATCACCGCGCCGCAGCGCTGGGCCAATCAGCGGGTTCGTTTGCACCCCAAGATAGCCGATCAGTGCCAGCACCCGGCGGCGGACCAGAAAACGGCGTTTCAAAATGTGCGCATAGACGGCGATACGGCCATCATCGCCCAAGCGTAGTTCGCCCGCATCGCCAATGGACAATCCTGTTGTGCGCAGGGAATGTTGCAACTCTATTACGGCTGTTTTGTGGATGATTGGTTCGATAATGCCCTGCACGCCTTTGCCCATATGTGGTCTTTGAACGCCATTGAGCGGCGTTCCGCACGGGGGCGCAAGCGTGCTTTGTTATGTGGCCCATGTCCGTGCGGCAAGCCGCCGAAAGCGCCGACCGCAGTAGGCGAGGACAGGCCGATAGGGCTGGATCAAGCGGTTCGCCGCCGATGGGGAGGGCAGGGAGAGTTAGTCCTTGGTCAATGAGGCAAGCGCGTCACGGCGCAAACGCGCGCAGACTTCGGGAGATACGCCCAAAGTAGCGCGTACCAGAGTGACGATATCATCCTCAGTCTCATGCATCTGCCCATCCGAGAATACGACTTGCCACAGCGCAAACAGCGTGGCCTCGCGGTCTTTGACGTCGATCGCATCATGCAACACCGCTACCAAAGCTTCGGTTTCAGGCATTGCCTCGGACAGTTTCTCACAGCCCGCGCGCATTTTGGCGGCCTCAAGTAGATTCAGGTTGAACCGTTTGGCAAGAATGCGGTCGATCCGCTCAACCTCTTGGAACAGATAGGCTTTGTCGGCTTGCGCCACCCGCACCAAGAGCGCCCCCAGCGCGTGTTTGGCATCCGCCTCGGGCAACGGGGTGCGGTAACTGCTTACGGGGGAAAAGAGGGTCAAAATACGTTCAAACATTGGGCCTGCCTGTGGATTGTGCGGGTTTCACAGAAGGTTAGGATGCGCGGGACAGTCCTGCAAGGAGATTTGGACCGCCAGGCCACCCAAACAGCTGCGGGCCTTGCTATCGCTGCCTCAACCCCCTATATTGTCGCTGCAACGCTTTCTTTTTCGACCTTCTGTTTCCCTTACGGCTTCAGTTTTTTCGATCTTGATCTGACTGAGCCGGGCTGCCGCAAGATGTGGGCGGCGAAACACTAGGAGTATACACGATGGCCAATGGCACCGTGAAATGGTTTAACGCAACCAAAGGTTTTGGGTTTATCGCACCAGAGGGCGGAAACCGTGATGTGTTCGTACACGTTTCGGCTTTGGAGCGCGCTGGCATTCGTCAGTTGGACGATGGTCAAGCTGTGACCTTTGATATCGAATCCGGCCGTGATGGTCGTGAATCGGCAACGAACCTCGCATTGGCATAATCTGCCTTTTGCGTGATTTTGGATGGGGGTGGCCAGCGATGGCCGCCCCCATTTTTTTATCTATTACCCCAGCAATGCGTCATAAACGCGGTACGCCCCGGTAGGTGACGCCAGCGCATCTTGATTGCCGGCCTTGCGGGCAAATTCATAAACCGCCTGATGTGTGCGCGGCCCAAAGCTGCCGTCCAGCGTGCCGGTGTAATAGCCAAACCGGGCCAATTGGCGCTGAATGGCCACCCGTTCATTGCGGGAATAGCTATTGAAAACGCGGGCGGCGGTGGTGTCATTCACGCCAGAGCCGTAGTTAGAGCTTTGTCCAATCACCCGCCCGGTTTTAACCGTTGGCGCCTCATATCGGGGTTGTTGCTGGCGGGTCTGCTGTTGGCGCGGCTGATGTTCGCGGGGTTGGTGATAGGTTGGTTCTTGGTAAGTCGGCTGGCGATAGACCTGCTTGGGCGCAGGTTGCGGCGCTTTGCGTGACTTTTGGCCTTCATGGACAATCACCCCGACGATCAAGGCCGCAGCAATCCCTTTCAGAAAGTTCCGCTCATTGCGGCCCAAGGCATGGGCAGGTGCTGCGGCCCCAAGGGTCAAGGACAACGCGGTGGCGAAAGCGATGGTTTTGGATGTGAGCAGCATGGTCGGTTTCCTTTTGGCTGTGACCCCGAGCAGTCGAGGCGATGCGGAAACCATGTGCTTTGCGGCTGTGTTAGGCAAAAGCAACGGGGTGTTATGCGATAACAAGTGCTTAAGGTGTTGAATATAATG
>CBDTUV010000274.1:0-4049 GCA_965363575.1 uncultured Pseudorhodobacter sp.
GCAGGCCAATCCCCCGCCCAGCGCCGCGCGGCGGTCGAAGAACAGCTCACCCTCGTCAACCTATCGCAATGGGCCGACCGCAAAGTGGGCGAGCTGTCGGGCGGCATGCAGCAGCGCGTGGGCCTTGCCCGCGCCTTTGTCACCGACGCGCCGATCCTGCTGATGGACGAACCCTTTTCCGCCCTCGACCCCCTGATCCGCGCCCGTCTGCAAGATGAGCTGTTGGAGCTGCAAACCCGTCTGCGCCGCACCATTGTTTTCGTGTCCCATGATCTGGATGAGGCGTTCAAAATCGGCAACCGCATCGCGCTGATGGAAGGTGGGCGGATCGTGCAATGTGGCACCGCCCGCGAAATTATCGCCAACCCGGCATCAGAATACGTGGCCGATTTTGTGGCCCATATGAACCCGCTGTCCGTGCTAACCGCGCGCGATGTCATGCAAGCGGGGACCAGCACGGCGACCGCCGAACTCGACGCCGAAACCCCGGTGATCCAGATCATGGAGGCGATGCGCGACGGTGCCACAGAAATCGCCGTGACCGAACGCGGCGCGCGGATTGGCACGCTCACATCGGCATATGTGATGGGGCGCTTGGTGAACCCAAGGGGGCAATAGGGTGAAAACCCGCCCAGCGAACAAACCTGCCAACTGCGCTGCTAGCTTCAAGGCCCACTGATCAGCAAACGCCCTAAATGCGGTTTTCTGCTAAAAAGGCCTTATCTCTTTTCAACCTATCCTAACTAATTTTCAGTTGCCTTGGCTCAACGTCCCCACTGATCTTTACTTGCCTTTCGGCCCGTAAAAATTGACGGTCGCGCAACTTATGCGCGGCCTTCCAATCCTGCGCGGGCATCTTCATCTGATCCTGGGACGCGCATTTCAAAGGTTTCACGAACAACCGTGTAATCAAAATAGCCCAACCGCGCGATAGGTTGGATGGCCGCGATATCAAGCCGCCCATCGGGGCGGATAATCCGATCATCCACATGGATCTTTTCAACCTGCGCAAACACCACATCGACGGTGCCCATGGCCGAATTTCCTTTTTGGGTATGGGTGCTCAGATAACGGCATTCGAATTTGCACGGGCTTTCCATCACCATCGGCACATCGGCATTGTCAGCGTAAATCCGTGTCACATCGATACGGTCAAATTCGCTTTCATCGGGGCCCAAGGCCATCGCGCTGATATTCATTGCCTCACGCAGCGCAAAAGTGACCATATTCCACGCAAACCAACCGGTTTCCTCGGCGTTCACCACAGTGTCTTTGCGTCGACCATCGGGGTAGCGATTGGCCGCAAACATTACCATTGGCGGATCAAAAGTCAGGTTGTTCCACTGGCTGTAGGGAGCGATATTTTCGACTCCTTTCGCACTTTTACTAGACAACCACCCAATCGGGCGCGGCACCGTGCAGCTTTTGAATGGTGAATACGGCAGTGGGCATGGCTCGGAACCGGGGGAGTACTTCATCACTAATCCTTTTCAGGTGACGTGTGGATATACTGTATTATACGACCGATATATCGGTTGTATGTCAAGCGTGATCTGCTATAGAAAATGTGCCACGCGCTTTAAAGGTGTCGACTTGATGATGAACAAAACACAACAAGCTGTTGATATACTTCAACGAATGATTGAGGGAGGCGAACTTGCTCCCGGTGCGATGGTTTCGGAAAGCGCTCTTATGGACCTAACTGGCCTTGGCAGAACACCGATCCGAGAAGCGATTCATCGCCTTGCCCCAAGCTATATGATTCGTATTCATGCCGGCAAAGGGATCCAAATCCCCGCCATCACGGTTGAAGATCAACTTAGCGGGTTGGAAGTGCGTCGGGCGATGGAAGTCTTGGCGGTCGAGTTGGCTTGCAGGCGTGCCACCGCAACTCAACGGGCCGCAATGCGCGCACTCGCTGAGCGCCTGAAGCAGGAGTTCGGCTTACAAGACTACACCAGCACTATCCGCGAAACCCACAGCTTGATCATCACTGCCGCACGCAACCAATACCTCGGTTCGCTCATGCTTCCTCTACAAGGCCTATCTCGGCGGTTTTGGATTTTGCATGTTTGTGACGTTCAGAAAGACATCCAGCGGGGCAGTGCCTTGCACCGCCAAATCCTAACCGCAATTGCCGATGGAAATGTGGAGGCAGCAAGTTTGGCATCGCGCGCTCTGAACGATTATTTAGTGGAATTCGCGCTTGCTGTGGTGACCCGCTATGCCAATTGAGAAAAAGGGGTCCCCCTTTGATGTGGTCACCATCTGTTTTTTTGAAATGCGGAGGACCATCTCCGATTGGTAATGCGTCACCTAATGCGTCTTACACAAATCAAAGGCTGATATGCGAATATTGTTGCCGCTTATTCGTCTTACAGCACTAAGCATAATTGGGCTCAAAGCCGTCAAACGAAACAATCCAGACTTTCAGCCTCGTAGGTTCGGGTTCACCGCTACCCTACAATCGTAAGGGTTCACACAACCGCAACCGAACTCGCGTAGGCGGGTTAACATCTGGTTAACAGAAAACCGTATGTCTAGGTATTACAGATACTTACAAGAATGACCGCACGCGGACAAATCCGCGTGCAGCCCCGTTATTCGCCTGTTTTCTTGGTCGCGGCTTTTTTCGCCGGGGCCTTTTTCGCCGCAGGCTTTTTCGCTGCAGCCTTTTTGGCAGGCGCTTTTTTAGCTGCCGTTTTCTTTGGGGCCGCCTTCTTTTTCACGCCGGTTTTTGCCGCCCTCTCGGCCAGCAATTCCAAGGCCTGATCCACCGAAATATCGGCCGGTTCAATTTCCTTGGGCACGGTCGCGTTGATTTTTCCCCACTTAATATACGGCCCATACCTCCCCGGCATCACAGCCATCGGCCCGCCTTCAGGATGCTCACCCAGATCCTTGATCGGCTCGGCCGCCGCGCGGGCTTTGCTGTATTTATTGGCCAAAACCTCTACGGCGCGGTTCATCCCGATGGTGAATACTTCCTCCACATCAGGCAGGTTTGCATAGACTTTGTTATGCTTCACATAAGGCCCGTAGCGCCCAATCGCCGCCTCGACCATTTCGCCATCTTCCGGGTGCGGCCCAATTTGGCGCGGCAAAGACAGCAAAGTCAGCGCCTTTTCCAGCGTCATCGCCTCTGGCCCCCACCCTTTCGGCAGGCTTGCGCGTGGCGGTTTCGGAATCTCTTCGGTCGCCTCGCCCCGCTGAACATAAGGCCCAAACCGGCCGGTCCGCAGGCTGATCTGCTCACCATTATCATCGACACCCAGAACCTGGCCATCGGGTGAAATCGCGATGCCTTCCTCGCCCCCTGCCACCGAAATCGGGCGGGTATAGCGGCACTCCGGATAGCTTCCGCAGCCAATAAAGGCCCCCCCCGACCGCGCGGTTTTCAGATGCAAACGCCCTTCACCACAAACCGGGCAAACCCGAGGGTCCGACCCATCGGCGCGGGGCGGATACAGGTGCGGGGCCAAAAATTCGTCGATCTTGGTCAAAACCTCGCCGATCCGCAGATCAGCTGTCTCGGCTATCGCGGCCGAAAAGTCGCGCCAAAACCGGGCAAGAACTTCTTTGTAATCGCGGTCGCCGGCCGAGACGTCATCAAGCTGGCCCTCTAGGTCCGCCGTAAAATCATACTCGACGTATTTGCGGAAATAGTTCGACAAAAACGCCGTAACCAGCCGCCCTTTGTCCTCGGGGAACAGGCGGTTCTTGTCTTTTCGGACATATTCGCGGTCCACAATCGT
This sequence comes from uncultured Pseudorhodobacter sp., assembly GCA_965363575.1. Lineage (GTDB taxonomy): Bacteria > Pseudomonadota > Alphaproteobacteria > Rhodobacterales > Rhodobacteraceae > Pseudorhodobacter. The sequence continues at coordinate 3,756 of CBDTUV010000274.1, forward strand.
GGTCATGATCGACGCATAGGTCGACGGACGCCCGATCCCCAATTCTTCCATCCGCTTAACCAGCGTCGCTTCAGTATAGCGCGGCGGCGGTTGGGTGAAATGCTGGGCACCCATAACCGATTTGCCCGGATTGGTCACAGCCGATGGCACGCGCGTGGCGGACCCTTCGATCACGTCATCGCCAGACGCTGCTGCCTTGGCAAACGCCTCGGCAAATGCAGCTTTAACAAAATCGGCGGCCTCGCCTTGCATGATCTGCGGCAGACGACCCTCGTCGCCGTCCTCATCATCGCG
>CBDTUV010000275.1:0-4041 GCA_965363575.1 uncultured Pseudorhodobacter sp.
CGCGTCAGGTTCTGGCTCACACCGGGCACAAAAATATCCGACCCTTCCACAATCAGCGCCGCACAGACCGGAAACGCGGCCGAGCTCGGATCACGCGGCACCGCCACCACCTGCGGCCGCAACTCGGGCTGGCCGGTCAGGGTAATCACATTCCCCTCTGCCGTCTGCTCCACAACCAACTCGGCCCCAAACCCCACCAACATCCGCTCGGAATGGTCGCGCGTCGGCTCTCGTTCAATCACCACCGTCTGCCCCGGCGCGTTCAACCCCGCCAGCAGCACGGCTGATTTCACCTGCGCCGATGCCACCGGCAAGGCATAGCGCACCGGCACTGGGTTGGCCGCCCCCACCACCGTCATCGGCAACCGCCCGCCTTTGCGCCCATACGCCTGCGTGCCAAACAACGACAAAGGGTCCGTCACCCGCCCCATCGGCCGCTTGCGCAAAGACGCATCGCCGGTAAAGGTCGCGGTCATCGCGGTCGTGGCCATACAGCCCATAATCAACCGCACCCCCGTGCCGGAATTGCCGCAATCAATCACATCATCGGGTTCGCGAAACCCGCCAACACCCACACCATGCACCGACCACGCGCCCGCACCATGCTGCACCACCTCTGCCCCAAAGGCCCGCATCGCGCTGGCGGTATCCAGCACATCCTGACCTTCCAACAACCCGGTGATCTTGGTTTCCCCCACCGCCATCGCGCCGAAAATCAGCGCTCTGTGGCTAATGGATTTATCCCCCGGCACTTCGGCCCGCCCGCTCAGGGGGCCGGATTTGGTAGAGGTCATCACTTGGGCAGCACCGTGGCCAGACATCGCATTCTCCTAAAAACTCTGGGCTGTGATAGCAGGGGGCAAACGGGGCGTCCATAACGCTTGCATCCCGATGTGCCGGCGCTACCTAGGGCGCATGGTACAAAAACCCTATCACTCCGGCCCGATCACCGATCATTTCGACGGCACGCGCTTTTTTAACCCCGATGGTGCCACCCCGCGCGGGCTGTCTGACCTTTTGAAATGGCAGTTCAACGGCCAGCGCAGCACATGGCCAAAATCAGTGCCGATCCACCCCAACAAACCCGCGCCAAGCGTGGCCGATATGACCATCACAATGGTCGGACACGCCACGCTCCTTATCCAAACCGCCGGGATCAACATCCTGACCGACCCGGTGTGGTCAGATCGCGCCAGCCCATTGTCCTTTGTCGGCCCCAAACGCGTATCCCCGCCCGGTATCGCCTTTGATGACCTGCCAAAAATTGACGCGGTCCTGCTCAGCCACAACCACTACGACCACCTCGACCTCGCCACCTTGCAGCGTCTGCACCAAACCCATGCCCCCGAAATCATCACCCCCTTGGGCAATGACAGCGTGATCCACGCAACCCTGCCCAGCGCCAAAATCACCACCCGCGACTGGGGCCAAAACACCACCCTAGGCCCGCTGACCATTCATTTTGAACCTTGCCACCACTGGTCCGCACGCGGCGCGCGCGACCGTTCCATGGCACTCTGGGCCGCTTTCGTCATCGACGGTCCGCGCGGCAAAATCCTGCACATCGGCGACACCGGCTTTGACCAAGGTCGCCCCTACCGCGACCTTCCCGCCAAACACGGCCCGCTCCGTACAGCGATCCTACCCATCGGTGCCTACGCGCCCCGCTGGTTCATGCGCGACCAACACCAAAACCCGGAGGAGGCCGCGCGCGGTTTCCTCCTCTCAGGCGCCAAATGCGCCATCGGCCACCACTGGGGGACCTTCCAACTGACGGATGAGGAACGATCCGCCCCCCTGGACGCGCTCGACCAAGCCCTGAAAACCCACAACATTTCAGACACCCACTTCCGCGCCCTACCTCCCGCAACAGCTTGGGCCATCCCAACCTAACCTCGCAATTTCATCTTGGCCCAAATACCTAAAACCCCGTCCGGCCCGCTTTCCTATTCGCAAAAGAACTCAAAACCCCCTCATTGCAAATCCGAAAACGCCACCTTCAACCGCGCCACCGCTTCCACAATCCGCGCACGCGGGGTGGCAATGTTGAACCGCATCCAATCCTCGCCGCCCTTACCAAAACTCGGCCCGTGGTTCGCCGCAATCCGCGCGCCCTTTTGCACCCGCTCGGTAAACTCTGCACGCCCCATCCCGGTGCCTGAAAAATCCACCCACGCCAAATAGGTCGCTTCAAGCGGCATCGACTTCAGCCCCGGAATGGCGTTCACCCCTTCATCAAACACCCGCTTGTTCTCGGCCAAATAGGCCATCAACGCATCCAACCACGCAGCCCCGTCCTCGCTGTAGGCCGCCGTTGCCATGAACAACCCAAACGAATTGGCTGAAATACCCAAGCCATTCATCACCCCCGCAAACCGCGCCCGCAAAGCCAGATCCGGAATGATCACATTACCAATATGACTGCCCGCAATATTGAACGTCTTGGTCGTCGCAGTCATCATCACCAATCGGTCCGCAATCTCGGGCGCTGCCAGTGGCATCACCGTGTGCTTGCCACCAGGATAGACCAAATCATGGTGAATCTCATCCGACACCAAGATCAAATCGTGCCGCTTGGCGAAATCTGCCACGCCGCGCAACTCCTCCACACTCCACACCTGCCCACCCGGATTGTGCGGCGAGCATAAAATCAGCATCCGCTCCCCCCCGGTCATCTGGGCATCCCACGCGTCAAAATCCAACACATGCCGGCCACCCACCACAGGCAACTGACACTCCACAACCTTACGCCCCGCCGCCGCAATCACCCGCGCAAAGGCGTGATAAACCGGCGTCATCAACACCACCCCATCACCGGGTGCTGTAAACGCCTGCACACACAGCCCCGTGCCATTCACCAACCCATGCGTGGTGAAAATTGACCCCGCCTCGACATCCCAGCCATGCCGGGTCTTCATCCACCACTGGATCGCGGCCAAATAGGCGCTGTCATCCCCGAAATACCCGTAAATCCCATGCGCCGTCATCTGCCCCAGCGCCGCTTGCACACAGGCTGGCGGCCGGAAATCCATATCCGCCACCCACATCGAAATCCCGTCCTCGGGCGACACACCGTACAGTTTCTCCATCGCATCCCATTTTACCGAATGCGTCCCGACACGGTTGATATCTTCATCAAAATTCATGGCCATCCCTCACGTTATTTCCGCCACCCTAGCCAAGCCGCCCGCCCCATTCCAGCCCTGCAATGTGCCCCACACAATTCCACCACCGCAAAAATCCCCGCCGCAAGGCGCACACAGGATTGCACCAAACCGCCGCATCCCTTACATCAACGCCCATGATACGCCCCATTTTGATCCACCCCGACCCACGCCTGAAAAAGAACTGCGCCCCCGTGGACGCGGTTTCGCCCGATATTGGTGAGTTGGCTGAGGATATGCTGGCCACCATGTATGATGCCCCCGGCATTGGTCTCGCAGCCCCGCAAGTCGGCGCCATGACCCGGCTTTTGGTTTTGGATTGCGTCAAAGATCCTGCCAAATCCCCGCGCCCCATGGTCCTGCTCAACCCGGTCGTCACTTGGTCGTCCGAGGATATGTCGATCTATGACGAAGGCTGCCTGTCCATCCCCGACCAATATGCCGAAATCACCCGCCCGGCCAAGGTTCGCGTGGAGTGGCTGGGCCTTGACGGCAAAACCCAGGAAGAAGAGTTCGAAGGCCTTTGGGCCACCTGCGTGCAGCACGAAATCGACCACCTGAACGGCAAGCTGTTCATCGACTACCTTGGCCCGCTGAAACGCCAAATGATCACCCGAAAAATGCAAAAGCTGAAACGCGAATTGGCGCGAAACGCCTAACGTGTTTCGACTTTGATCCGGAAGAACCCCGTCACAATTCAAGGCGAAACACCCCAAATGGCCCTGCTCCCCATTCTGCAACTGCCCGATGATCGCCTGCGCCAAACCTGCGCACCCGTCACGCAATTTGATGCCGCCTTGAAACAGCTTTCCGATGACATGCTGGAAACCATGTATGCCGCCCCCGGTCGTGGCCTCGCCGCCCCGCAAGTGGGCGT
>CBDTUV010000276.1:0-4027 GCA_965363575.1 uncultured Pseudorhodobacter sp.
AAAGAAAAACCCCCAAGCTCGCGCAAGGGGGTTAACCTTTAGTGGGGTTGCCCCCACCAGTGTTCGCTAGACGTCGATCTTTACTTAAAGACCGCCTTCACGCTGTAGCTTCTTGCGCGCGAGCTTGCGCGCACGCCGGATGGCTTCAGCTTGCTCACGGGCTTTTTTGACGGAGGGCTTCTCGAAATGTTGCTTGAGCTTCATTTCGCGGAACACGCCTTCGCGCTGGAGCTTTTTCTTCAAGGCCCGAAGGGCTTGTTCGACGTTATTGTCGCGGACGCTGACCTGCATGTGGTTTTCACCACCTTTCTAAGTTAAATTTGCACGGATGTGCAGGCAATCGCCCTATAACAAAGGGGGGTAGGCTTGTCTACCATTGCGAATAGCGGAGGCGACGATGACAACGGCACAAACCACCACAAACCCCAATGATACCGGCCATACTACGGGGATGGACCAGTCTAAACAGGCGATTTTGCAGGCAGCCGTGCCGCATGTGCCCTTTGATGGCTGGACGGATACAACCTTTCGCGCGGCCGTAACTGATTCGGGCGTGGCGGTCGGGCTGGCCCGCGCTTTGTACCCGCGCGCAGGTCTGGATCTGGCCTTAGAGTTTCATCGCAGCGGGGATGAGGCGATGACCGAGCGTCTTGCCAACGCCGATTTGGCCACCATGCGCTACTCCGACCGCGTGGCCTTTGCCGTGCGCAGCCGGTTGGAATTGATAGATGACAAAGAACTGGTCCGCCGCGGCACCACCCTGTTTTCCTTGCCGCAAAACGCGACCGAGGGTGCAAAGGCGATCTGGGGTACCGCTGATGCCATCTGGAGGGCGCTGGGCGATACATCGACCGATTTCAACTGGTACTCCAAGCGCGCGACCTTGTCGGGCGTTTACGGCGCGACCGTTTTGTTCTGGCTGGGCGATGACAGCCCCAACCATTCCGCCACATGGGATTTTCTGGACCGTCGCATCGCGGATGTGATGCAGATTGAAAAAATTAAGGCTGGTCTGCGGAATAATCCGTTGATGCGGGCCTTGCGTTCAGGGCCTTTATCAGGTGCGATTAACGCGATGGAAAATATCAAGATGCCAAAAATGCCGGATGACCTGCCCGGCAAGTTCCGCCGCTAACCGCATTCCCCACCACGACTTTCAAAGACCCAAAAACATGAGGCATTTATGACCGTCCCCCACGCCATGCTCGCGATAGAGATCAGCCAACCCGGCCCCCCCGATGTGCTGGTACCTGCCTCGGTTCCGGTGCCTGTGCCAAAACACGGCCAAATCCTGATCCGCGTGGCCTATGCCGGTGTGAACCGCCCCGATGCCTTGCAGCGCGCGGGGGCCTATAACCCGCCCGCCAACGCCTCACCCCTTCCGGGTCTGGAATGTTCCGGCCATGTCGCGGCCATCGGTCCGGGCGTCACTCGCTGGGCTGTGGGCGACGCGGTTTGCGCGCTTTTGCCCGGTGGTGGTTACGCCGAATACGCCCTCACCGCCGCCGACCACGCCTTGCCCATCCCCAAAGGCATGTCGATGCGCGACGCCGCCTGCCTGCCCGAAACCTGCTTTACCGTGTGGTCCAACATGGTCATGCGCGGCGGCCTCAAGGCGGGTGAACGGTTCCTTGTCCACGGCGGCACCTCGGGCATCGGCACCACCGCCATCCAAATCGCCCGCGCTCTTGGTGCCCGCGTTTTCGCCACCGCCGGGTCTGACAAAAAATGCGCCGTCTGCACCGATCTGGGGGCCGAGGGCGCCTTTAATTACACCACCCAAGATTTCGTCGCGGAAATGAAACCCCATGGCGGCGCGAACCTTATCCTGGATATGGTCGGCGGCAGCTATTTGCCGCGCAACATCAAAACCTTGGCCGACGACGGCCGCCTTGTGCAAATTGCTTTCCTCACCGGCCCCAAAGTTGAACTCAACTTTGCCGAACTCATGGTCCGCCGTCTCACCATCACCGGCTCTACCCTGCGCCCACAATCCGATCTCGCCAAAACCCGCATCGCGCAACAGGTCGAACAGCACGTCTGGCCGATGATCGCCAGCGGCGCCGTTAAACCCGTGATCGACAGCGAATACGCCTTGGACCAAGCCCCCGCCGCCCATTGGCGGATCGAAACACCGGGTCATATCGGTAAAATCGTTCTTAAAATCCCGGGCTAACCGGTTTCATCTTGGCAAAAATACCTCTGCCGGAGGCACCTTTACCCCAAGCGCAGCGCTTAGCGAACCGCGCCCAAAACCGCATCGCTCATCGTGCAATCGCGGCGCGTGTCAGCCCCACATTGGCGCGGTTGCAAATCCTTGGTCAAACAGACGCGCACCTCTTGGATCATCCCCGCCCGGCAGGTCACGGTGATCATATCCTTGGCCATCCCCGGATTGGCCGCCAAGAACGCTTCTTCAACCACCGCTGTAGGCACCTCTAGCGTCTTGTTTACCTTGGCAAACACATCCGGCTCTTTTACCGAGCCAAAGGCCTTGCGCGCCGTGGCAAAATAGTCGCTGGCGGTCAGCCCTGCGCACCGCCCGTGCTTTTTCCACTGATACCAGGCCAGCCCAGCACCGCCCATAATATCCGCCATCGCAGCCGATTCCCCGCGCGAAGGGTCACGCACCGTCGTCCGGCAATAGGCAGGCCAGCCGTTTTCATACTGTGGCCACAGCCCGTGCAGCGTGAATGTCAGGCCGCGTCCGGGCAGGCATTGGTCCTCGCCCCGCGCATCGCCTTCCAGCGCACACCAATTCGACGACCAGCTTAACGCCATCACATAATAGTCAAAATCTCCGGCCTTTTCGCCATCCGCACGCGCCACCGCACCCGAAAATGCCATCACAAAACCAATCAATACCGCAAAAACACGCATTTTCTCTTTCCTCTAGCCGCTCGGCCTATTATATGCACGGTTGACTTCCCCGAAAACGAGAAGACGCGAGGCCCCGGCCCGCAGCCGTTTTTCCGGCATGGAAGGGATATATAAAGGAGTGTTGCGATGAACAAGCCACTGATGTCCAAAGCAACCGCCGTCTGGCTGGTGGACAACACAACCCTGACCTTCAAACAGGTCGCTGATTTTTGCGGGTTGCACGAACTTGAGGTGCAGGGCATCGCGGATGGCGACGTCGCCACCGGCGTCAAAGGCTTTGACCCCGTCTCCAACAATCAGCTTGACCACGGTGAGATTGAAAAGGCGCAGGCCGATCCCGCCTACCGCCTCAAACTCAAGTTTATCGCCTCGGCCGTGGGTGAGGAAAAGCGCCGCGGCCCGCGCTACACGCCCTTGTCCAAGCGTCAGGACCGTCCCGCCTCAATCTTGTGGTTGGTGAAATTCCACCCTGAATTGACCGATGGCCAAGTGGGCAAACTGGTCGGTACCACCAAGCCGACCATCCAAGCGATTCGTGAGCGGACCCATTGGAACATCAACAACATCACCCCGATTGACCCGGTGGCTTTGGGCCTGTGCAAACAGACCGAACTTGACGCCGCTGTCCAAATCGCCGTGCGCAAAAAAGCTGCCGAAGGTGGCGTGATGTCGGATGACGAGCGTCGCAAACTGGTGTCGACCGAGCAGTCCTTGGGCATGTCGGATGAGCCGAAAATGCCATCCTCGATCGCGGGCCTTGAAAACTTTACCTTGTCTGAGAAAGAGGAAAAGTCAGCCGATTATTCCGATGCGGAAAGCTTCTTCAACTTGCCCGACGCGGATGATGAAGATGACGAGGATGATGACAGCGTCGATCCCCGCCGTAAGTGATTGGCGCAAGTAATCGTAGCAATCCTAACTAAAAAGCACCCGCCAAATTGCTTGGCGGGTGCTTTTCGTTTGTCTCCGACCCGTCAGGCCGCTTGCAGCGCTGCCTCAACCCAATCGCGTACTTCGGCCTGTCGGTTGCGGGCCACCGGAATATCCGTGCCATTGCGCAATCGCAGCCGCCAGCCATCTCGCTTGCGGTCTAACTCGGTCAGTGCTGATCGTGCGACCCAATGGCTGCGATGCACTTGCAAACCCA
>CBDTUV010000277.1:0-4027 GCA_965363575.1 uncultured Pseudorhodobacter sp.
GAGAGATGTCCCTTCCAGATGCGACACGGCTTAATCTGTCGGCGGGTGCGGCCTCGGTGATCGTGGCTGCGCTGTTGGTGGTGTTAAAGCTGTGGGCGCTGGGGGAAACCGGGGCGCTGTCGGTTGCGGCGTCGCTGGCGGACAGTGCGATGGACCTGATGGTCAGCCTTGGGGCGATTGCCGCGATATTCTATGCCGCGCGCCCGCCGGATGAGGACCATGTGTTTGGCCACAACTCGGCCGAGGATTTGGCGGCGTTGGGGCAGTCGTTGTTTATCTTGATTTCGGCGGGGGTGATCACCTGGGCTGCGGTGCGGCGCTTGATCACCGCACAGCCTGAACGGCTGACGGCCGAGGGCAGCGGGATCATCGCAATGGGGTTGTCGATTGTGCTGACCTTGGCGCTGATTGTCTGGCAAACCCGCGTGGCGCGGCGCACCGGCAATAAGGTCGTCAAGGCGGACCGGCTGCACTATTTGGGGGATCTCTTGCCCAATCTGGGGGCGATTGCGTCGTTATGGGCCTCCAGCCGCTTTGGCCTGATCCAGATTGACAGTGTAATGGCGCTGGCGGCGGCAGGGATGTTGGCGATTGGCGCGCTGAAAATCGGGGGGAGTGCGTGGGACGCGTTGATGGACCGCGCCGCCGACCCTGAGGTGATTGAGGGTATCGCCACGCTGACCCGCAATTGGCCGGGGGTTCAAGGCCACCATGACCTGAAAACCCGGATGGCGGGCAGCAAGATTTTTGTGCACCTGCATATAGAGTTGGACGGTGATCTGACCTTGCGCGAGGCGCATGATATTGGCGCGGGGTTGCGGCGGACCATTTTGCTGGCCTATCCGCAAACCGATGTGATCATTCACAAAGATGTCGCTGGGCGCTAACGCCGCCCGACACGCCGCCTGTCACGCCACCCGGCTTGGCACGCGCTTTTCAAACCAGCGGAACGCCAGAACGATTATCCCGGTGATGACCATATAAACAACGGCCAGCAGCAACAGCGGTTCATAGACGATGAACGTGTCTTGTCGCACCCGACTGGCCACGGCGTAGATATCAACCACCGTGATGGTTGCCACCAAGGGCGTGGCCTTTAGCTGCAACACGGTTTCGCCGCCCAAGGTTGGCAAGGCGCGCTGGATCGCAAGGGGCAGCCAGATCCGGCGCAGGATGGTCAGGCGGGGCATGCCCATGGCGCGCGCGGCCTCTAACTGGCCACCGGGGACGCCTTTGAACGCGCCGCGCATGATCTCGCCTTCATAGCCAGCAAAGCTGATGGTCAGGGCAAACACGGCGTAAGGCCATGCTTGGCGCAGATAGGGCCAAAGCTCGGACTGGCGGATCGCGGGGAATTGCGGGAACAAAGAGCCGAGCCCGTAATATAGCAGCCAAAGTTGCAACAAAAGCGGCGTGCCGCGAATGATGGTGCAGAACGCTTTTGCAGGGGCGGCAAGGTACCAAGGGCCGGCGGCTTGGGCGAGACCCAAGGGGATGGCGAGCAAAAAGCCCAAGACTGTGGTGACAGCCAGTAGCCAAAGCGTGCGCCAGATGCCTTCGCCAATCAGCGGCAGGTATTTGGGCAACCAATCCCAACGCAGGGTCACAGCGCAAAGCACGGCAATTGCCACTGCGATAACCGCCATAACGATACGGTGGGTTTGCCAGAATTTGGCGGGCTGGTCGATGGCGTGCGCAGCGTCAGTCATGACCCTGCCCCGCTGCCGCGCTGGCCGCGCCGCGCCCATTTCTCAATACGCCCGAAAATCACGCCCGACAAAAGGGTGATAAGTAGGTAAAGCACGCCTGCGGCGAGGAAAAACGTAAGAAACGCCTTGGTTGACGACGCGGCTTGGCGGGTTTGCAAGGTCAGTTCGGCAAAGCCGACAATGGCCAAAAGGGCGGTATCTTTGGTCGCGATCAACCACAGGTTTGCCAGCCCCGGAATGGCGTTGGACAGCATCAAGGGCAGCGTGATGCGCCATGCGGTTTTCAACGGCGGCATGCCCATGGCGCGCGCGGCCTCTAGCTGGCCTGCGGGGACGGCGAGGATCGCGCCGCGGATCACCTCGGTCGAATAGGCACCTTGGACAACGCCCAACACGGCAATACCCGCCGCCACACCCGAAACCTGAACGCGGGCATAGCCCATGGCCACCATGCCTTGGTTCACCAAATCGGTGACAGCGAAGTAAAGAATAAGGATCAGCACCAGTTCCGGCACGGCGCGCACCACGGTGGTGTAAATCGCCAAAAGGTCACGGGTGACCGGGCCGCCGTGGAGTTTGCCGAACGCGCCGGCCGTGCCGATGATCAGCCCAACCGCATAGGCCCCAAGGGCGATCTGGATCGAATTGACCAGACCGCGCAATAGGTTAGCACCCCAGCCCGGCGGCTCATACGCCAACAGGGCCAGGGTTGGAAACGCATCAATCAGCGCTTCCAGCATGTATCAGCCGCCGTAGATCGAAGAGGCGAAATACGGCGCGTTTACTTTTTCATAGGTGCCATCCGCGATGATCTTGGCGATGCCTGCGTTGAATTTTTCTTTCAAAGCATCGTCACCTTTGCGCAGGCCCACGCCCACACCAAGGCCCAAGATATCCTTGTCATCGGCCACAGAACCTACGTTTTCGCAGCAAGCGCCCGCATCGGATTTCAAGAAGTCATCAAGCGCGATGCTATCGGCTTGGGTCGCGTCAATGCGGCCGGCCACAAGGTCTTGGTTCGCCTCATCCTGGGTTTGATACATCTTGATTTGAGCGCTTTTAAAGTGGGTTTGGGCGTAATCTTGGTGCACGGTGGACACCTGAACACCGATGACTTTACCCGCCAACCCTTCGTCGCTGGGCAGAATGCCCGAGCCTTTGGCGGCCACGACGACTGTTGGGGTGTTGTAGTATTTATTTGAAAAATCAATCGTTTGCATGCGGTCTGCGGTGATCGACATGGACGCCATGATCGCATCAATCTGACCCGAAGTCAGCGAAGGGATCATACCGTCCCATGCCACGGGGGTGATCACACATTCGAGTTCTGCAGCGGCACAGATGGCACCGATCATGTCAACTTCCCAACCGACCCAATTGCCAGCCGCATCAGGTGCTGCAAAAGGTGGGTAGGGTTCGGACGCGATGCCAACCTTTACGGGTTCGGCCATTGCGGCGGTGCCAAGGGCCAAAGCGGCGAGTGTGGTGATGAGTAATTTCATGTTCTTCCCTTTGTGTTGGTAGATGCTCCGGGTTGTTCCGGTAGCGATTATGCCGGGCGTCCTTACCCGACGGTTTGTAGAAACTGTTGCAGGCGTTCGGATTTTGGATCGCCAAAGAGGGATTCGGGCGGTCCTTCCTCCTCAATCATGCCATTGTGCAGATAGATGACATGGCTGGCCACCTCTCGTGCGAACTTCATTTCATGCGTTACCAGAATCATCGTGCGCCCTTCGGCAGCCAAATCGCGGATAACGCCCAGCACCTCGCCCACCAACTCGGGGTCGAGCGCCGAAGTAGGTTCATCAAACAGCATGGCGCGGGGGTCGATGGCCAAGGCGCGGGCAATGGCGGCGCGCTGCTGTTGGCCGCCTGACATGAAAGCCGGGTAGACATCGGCTTTTTCAGCCAGCCCTACGCGGTCCAGCAAGGTTTTTGCGCGTTCAATCGCTTCGGCCTTGGGGATACCGAGGACATGGACAGGCACCTCAATCAGGTTTTCCAGAACGGTCTTATGGCTCCACAAATTGAACTGTTGAAAGACCATGCCAAGGCTTTGGCGCAAATGCTCAATTTGCTTGCGGTTGGCGGGTTGGCCATCGGGGCGCAGGGCCACTTCCTCGCCGCCAATCACGATACGGCCTGATGTTGGGGTTTCCAGAAAGTTGATGCAGCGCAGCATAGTGGATTTGCCAGACCCGGAGCCGCCGATGATCGCCACCACATCGCCTTCGTGGGCGGTCAGGTCCACGCCTTTCAACACCTCCAGCTTGCCAAAGGATTTGTGCAGCCCCTCAATGCGGATCGCCTCGGGGCGG
>CBDTUV010000278.1:0-4027 GCA_965363575.1 uncultured Pseudorhodobacter sp.
TTTATGCTTTCATCTTGGTATCTGCGATCCGGTCCTGAACGGGCGTTTGCATGGTTGCAGGTGGCGCGGATGCCAGTGCCGTTGGTCTGGGTTTTGCCTGCGCATGTGCCGGAATTGTTGATACCGTGGGGCTTGCCGCGCGGGGTGGCCGCACGGTTATAATGGACGGCCGAGGCGGCGGGGGCGTTTGGGGATTGGGCTGATCCGGCGAGGGATGGGCTGCAATGCGACCGAAACGCGGGGGCGCTATTGTGCGCCGGTTCCCAAGAATGCTGTGCCAAGGATGAAGGATAAAACCGCGCGATTGGGCCGGCCGCGCCGTTTTGTCACCATGTGACGCTGAACCCTGCCGTCAGGCCCAGATTCGCGCTGCGGGTGGCGTTGAGGGATTGGCGATAGGAGGCCTCAGCGAAGACATGGCTTTTCTTATCCCAAGATTTTGATCCGCCTAGGCCGATCTCGGCCCATGTTTCGGCATCGCTGGCGCCCAAAACGGCCCCGGCGACCTTGACCCGGCTGGCGCGCGAAAAGTCATGAAACAGATTGCCGATGACATAGTATTTTTCCGCGCCGCCATCGGTTGTGGGGTAGGCGTTTTCATAGGCCAGCCCCAGTCGGCCAATCAGGCGCTTTTGGTTGCCAAGGTCGACCGCGCTGCCGGCGCTGTCTGTAAACGTACCACCATCAAGGCTGGACCAGATCAATTGCGCTTGGGGAATAAGCGAGACGCTGTCGCGCAGGGCAAAGCGTTTGCCGATCTCGGCGCTGAGGCCATAGCCCATCGCATCTTGGTTGGTGGCAAGGACTGTGCCGCCAGTCGCATAGTCCGCCTTTAACCAGTTCACCTGTGCCTGCGCGTCAAAGAACAGCCCGCCGTGGCCATACCAGGTGGCTGTTGCGCCAAGACCGTAGCCATTGGCTTTGATACGGCCCGTTCCCAAGGTATTTGTGACAGTGCTGTTTACGGCTCCGTACTGGCCTGTCACGCCAAGGACCCATTGACCGGTCGCGCCAGCGACTGTCAGAGCATCATAGCCAAATTGCAGGCCGCCGGAGCGTCCGTCAATCGCCGCCCTGCTTGTGCTGTTGGACGGGGTTAGGTCAAACCGATTGCCATAGGCCCGCAGCCAAGCGCCGCCGACGATCTGGCTTTGGCCTGCGTTTGGGGTGAGGTATTGCCGTTTGCCGACACGGTGTTCGAGCGTTGGCATATCCACAAGCGTGCCGAGCACAAAGGGCGCAGATTCGTAGACACTGCCGACTGCGTTGACGCCAATACTGGCCAAGATCCATTGGCGGCCCAATAGGTTAAGGTCATAGGTGTATGCGCCTGCGGCGACCGGGCCGCCTGCAAGGGTAAAGTCACTTGCAGCGGTCGTTCCAGTGACATCCACGACCAAGACATTATTGCCGGTGGACGCGCCCGAGGACAGATTTGCGACCGAAATCGCCGTTGCGGCACCCGTCACGTTCCCGCTGACATTTAGGGTGTCTGCGGTGTTGGTTGCAAAATCCACGTCAACGCGCAGCTGGCCGCCGCCGGTATAGCCGCCAGACACGGTGACGCTGTCGCCTACCGCCCCGTTCTGCATGGCTATGACACCGCTGTTGGACAGGTTGCCGGTCAGGGCAAAACCGCCTGCCGCGTTCAGAATACCGCCGTTTATCAAGCGCAGGCCGGTTCCTGCATCAGATCCAACCGACAGGTTTGGGCCAAAGCGGAGCGAGCCACCGTCAAGGATTATGGTTTCCCAATTGATGTAGTTTGCACCATTCACTGTCGCGGATTGGCCACGAAGGGTCAGAATATCGATCAAGCCATCCGCCGAAGTCGTGTCATCGCCGCCATCGAAAGTGCCTGTAAAGGCGCCAAGGTTAAAGCTGCTTTCCACAAGGGCGGTATCAGATCCGTCAGTGCCATTGTTATTCCCTGGCCCTGCGTCCATAAAGATCGACCCCGCAACGGACCCCGACCGAAGGATAAGTTGGTCTGAGCCGCCCTCAAAGATCACATCGCTGCCCATCGCGGTGCCATCGAGGGTCAGGATGTCATCGCCGCTGCCCGACGACAAAACGCCGCCGATGGTACCACCGGACAGGGTAAAGGTGTCATCGTGCTGTTCCGAGTTCAAAATCCCGTCAATCTGTGCTGTGCCGGACATGGTAAATACGTTGCTTCCGGCCCCGAGATTGACACTGCCAATGCGGCCCCCGGTAAAGGTGACGCCATCCCCATTCGTGAAAAGCCCGATGATATGGCCATTGCTCATCACGAATGTATCAAAGGCAGCGCCTTGATCGAGGCTATCCAAACTGCCACCTGTCATGGTGAAGCTGTCGGCCCCGGCCCCGGTGTCGATAGCAGGCACTGTAGGCCCGCCAGCAACGCAAGTTGTTGTGTCAGCAGTCCCGATGGAGGTGGTGGTACACGCGGCACGGGCGGGAGCCGCCAATGAAACCAGCATCATCCCTGACGCAAGGCCTGATACCAAGCCTGCCCGTTTGAAAATACGATCCGCTGGGTGCGATGACCGTGGACCGGGACGAAGGGCGAAGGGGACGTTTTGCGGCACTGGCAACTCTTTCGTTCGTAAAACGGGACACTGTTTATCTAGCTATTGCGATGCTGTTTTTGGGGCATCGGTAGGTCAAAACTTGCCGAAGCTTACTGGGAAACGGAGGAAGTTAACAGAAAATTATAGATTTTGGTCCTTTTCGAAAAGGTCGTTTTTCAAGAATCACTTTGGAGGCCGTGATTTGAAAATGGTTGCGGCGGTTAGCTGTCGCAGGGTTCGTGAGGGGCATTTAGGCCTCATGCCGCCTTTTGGCACCGTACGGATCATCCTAACACCCGCCTTTGCAATGCCGTCATGTTCGCATAATGTTCTTTCTTTGGTATCCGTGACCGAGTCGTGACCGAGTCGTGGGGGGGATGCGTGCAGAATGGGGGCAAGGTTGTGCGGTTTGAAGGGGGGGTAACGGGATCTGAACGGCTGCTGCCGGGCTGTGTGCCTGCCCTTATGCCGGGTGTGATAGCGGGCCGTGTGCATGAGGCCGAGGGGTTGGGGCGGCGGGTGTTTGCGTTGTTGCAAGTGGCGCGGATGTCGGGGCCGCTGGTTTGGGTTTTGCCTGCGCATGTGCCGGAATTGCCGATGCTGTGGGGCTTGCCGCGCGGGGTGGCGGAGCGGTTGCATATTGTGCGCGCACGCGGCGAGGTGGAGGTGCTGTGGGCGGTCGAGGAGGCCTTGCGCAGCCCGGAGGTGGGGGCCGTTGTGGCCGAGCCCGACAAGGCGTTAAGCCTGACGGCAGGGCGGCGGTTGCAATTGGCGGCCGAGGCGGGGGCGAGTTTGGGGATTATGCTGATCCGGCAAGGGATGGGCTGCAATGCGACCGAAACGCGGTGGCACTGTGCGCCTGTTCCGGTTCCCGTTCCGGTTTTGGGTCAAGGGGGAACGGACTCGACATGGCACCACTGGACCCTTAATAAGAACAAAAGAGGAACGTTAGGCGATTGGCTGGTGGAGTGGGATGGCACGGAGGTTTCTGTCCATATGGTTTCCAAGGATGGCAAGCGACCACGCGCTGCGCCGTAGGCCGTGCGCGGGGCCGTTCGCGCTGACCCTGCGGGTGGGCAATTCCGAGCATTTGCATTGCGTGAACAGTGTGGCGGAAGGGCAGGGCTTGCGGCGCGGCATGGCACTGGCCGATGCGCGGGCGATTTGTATGGATTTGACCACGCGGGTGGCTGATTTGCCGCGTGAGGCGGCGGCGCTGGCGGCCGTGCGGCGCTGGGCTGTGCGCTATGCGCCGATGGTGGCGGTGGATGGGGCGGATGGGTTGATCGCCGATATCACCGGGGTTGGGCATTTGTTTGGTGGCGAGGCCGAGTTGCGGGCCGATATGCAGGCGGCTGTGGCGCGGGGCGGGCTGTGCGCGTGCAGTGCGATTGCGGGCAGTCGTGGGGCGGCGCATGCTTTGGCGCGGTTTGGGGGGGCGCGGTTTGGTGAGGCCCAGTTTGGTGAGGCCC
>CBDTUV010000279.1:0-4003 GCA_965363575.1 uncultured Pseudorhodobacter sp.
AGGGGCGGTCCATGAATTCGATCGCCACGGGCAAGATGCCTGCTTTGATGATGTCAGACACGCATTCACCGGCAACCTCGTTGCTATCAAAACCCATCAGCACGGGGCGCGCGCCTTCGGGTTTGGGCAAGATGCGCAAAGTCGCCTCGGTCACCACGCCCAACTGCCCTTCGGACCCGCAAATCACGCCCAAAAGGTCAAGGCCCGCAGGGTCCAGATGCGCGCCGCCAATTTCCAACACGGTGCCATCCATTTGCACCAAGGTCACGCCCAGCAGGTTGTTCGTCGTCACCCCATATTTCAAGCAATGCGCCCCACCGGAATTCATCGCGATATTGCCCGCAATCGCGCAGGCCAACTGGCTGGACGGGTCTGGCGCGTAAAAGAACCCATCGCTTTCCACAGCGCCTGTCACCGACAGGTTGGTGCGGCCCGATTGCACGCGGATAAAGCGGTTGGCATAATCGGTTTCCAGCACGTCATTCATCCGTGCCACCCCCAAAATCACGCAATCGCCTGTGGGCAACGCACCGCCTGCGAGGCTGGTGCCTGCACCGCGCGGCACAACGGGCACGCCCATGCGGTGACAAATGCGCAGAACGGCCGAAACTTCGGCGGTGGTACGGGGCAGTACGGCGGCAAGGGGCGGACAGCGGTAAGCGGTCAGCGCGTCACATTCATAGGCGCGCACCTCAATATCGTCAAAAATCACGGCGTCGAGGGGCAGCACCTCTTGCAAGGCGGCGACGATCGCGGGTTTGCGTGCGACGATTGTGGCATCAATCCTTGGCATTTCCATCGTGATCGCCCCTCAACTTGCATCAACTGGTAAAGTTATATAACCAATACCGCTGTCGATCAAGCGTTCTGTTATGCGATGGTCAGATGGGTGTTTCTGGCAGCAACATTCCGGGGTAAGAGCCAGATATCACGCAAGAAGGCAGGCCAAAGCATGAACCCGTTGAATTTTCCGCCCCTCATGATCTCTAGCTTTAGCGGGATGGATTTGGTGGCGGTCGCGTTTTTGGCGGTCTGCGCGGCGGTGATTGGGTGGGTGGTGGAACATCCGCCCGCCTCGCGCCCATCGGTCACGGTTTTGATGACACATTACCGGCGCGACTGGATGGCGCAGTTTGTGACCCGCCAGCCCCGGATTTTTGACGCCACAGTGTTGGACAGTTTGCGGCAAGGGACGGCGTTTTTCGCCTCGGCCTGCATGATCACGTTGGGCGGCGGGCTTGCGGTGATTGGCAATGGCGAGCGGTTGGATATGCTGGCCGCTGACCTGACGCTGGACGCGCAAGGGGTGGTGCTGGAGTTGAAGGTCGCACTGGTCTTGTTGTTTGTGGCCAATGCATTGCTGAAATTCATCTGGGCGCATCGATTGTTTGGCTATTGCACGATCATGATGGCGGCAGTGCCGAATAATCCGGAAGACCCGACCGCCTATCCCCGCGCGGCGGACGCCGCCGAGATCAACATTACGGCGGCGCGCAGCTACAACAAAGGGTTGCGATCGATCTATTTCGCGCTGGGGGCGCTGGGGTGGTTGGTCGGGTCATGGGGGCTGATTGCGGCGGTTGTGATGACGGCGGCGGTTTTGCTGCGGCGCGAGTTTTTCAGCGCGTCCCGCGTGATTATCCTAAAGCGCACGCAGCAGTGATTTTGGTTTTGGGATGCGCTGTGGCAGGGTTTCAGGATGAAACATATTTTGCCCCTTTTGGCGTTGATCGCCACGCCTGCCCTATCTGACCCAGCTGTGATTGAAGCGGCCGTGGCCAGCCCTTCAGGCGACGCATGGCGCATTGATGTGACCTTGCGCCACCCTGATACGGGCTGGGACCATTATGCCGATGGGTGGGAGGTGTTGGCCCCCGACGGCACTTCGCTTGGCCTGCGGGTGTTGGCGCATCCGCATGTTGATGAGCAACCCTTTACCCGGTCTTTGGGCGGGGTTGCGGTGCCGGACGGGGCGGACCATGTGATGATCCGCGCGCGCTGTTTGACGGATGGTTGGGACGAGGCGCGGTTTCGGGTGGATTTGCCAAGGTAACGCGATCAGGCCTTGCCCCAGCGTCTGCTGCCGTCAGACCTGTTTTTCTTTTGGTCCGCGCCGCCCTTCAATCAACCACGCGGACACGGCAAAGCCTGCGGCCAGCAGCAGCCAGACCCAACCGGGCAACAGCGCGGCCACGCGGATATCTTGGGTTAGATAGGCACCGCGCGGGGTGATACCGATCCAGCCACGGCCTGCGGCCACACGGCCCATCGCCACGGTGCGGATATCGGGCGCACCTTGTTCCAGCCGCAAAATACCGCCGCGCATGGGGGTGACGATGGGTTCCAGCTTGTCACCGCTGGCGATGGTTTCTTCAAACTCCTTGGGGGCCGAGGGGCCAAGCGCCATGACGGTGGAAAGCTCGCCTTGGGTCAGTTTGTAGAGGCCCATTTCCGGCGCGTCATATTGCGCGGAATAGCGGCCCGGGGCGATTTCGGGCAGGATGAGTTCGGACGTTGTGCCATCCGGCGCGGTGATCGTGACCGGGGGGGGCTGATCGCCGATCGTGCGGCGGGTCACGGTCAGTTTTTGGCCGATAGCGGAGGCGACAAGGGCTTCTTCCTCCAACTCTGGTTCTTTCATCATCCAATGAGCAAGGCGGCGCAGCAGTTCAAGCTGCGGGCCGCCGCCTTCATACCCCCGGCCCCAAAGCCACATATGGTCGGATGCCAGCACCGCGATGCGGCCTTCCTCTACCCGGTCCAGCACCAGCAAGGGTTGACCGTCGATGCCGGTCATCACGGTTTGGCCGGATTTTTGCGTCATGCCGATTTGGCGGAACCAGCGGCCCCAGCCACCCGTGGGGGCCAGTTTTTCCAACCCTTCGGTCACGGGGTGGCGTTTGCCAAGGTCGGTGAGTTCGGGCTTAAAGCCTTGTTCAAACACGCGGCTGGTGGCATCGACGGGCATGATTTCACCCAAAGGCGAGCGCCACAGGCTGTCAGCCGAGCCAAATTCAGGGCCGGCCGCGACCAACACTGTGCCGCCGCGTGTGACATAGTCGCGGACGCTTTGAAGGTAGGAATTGGGCAAAATGCCGCGCAGGCGGTATCGGTCAAAGATGATCAGGTCAAATTCGTCGATCTTTTCCACGAATAGCTCACGGGTGGGAAAGGCGATGAGCGAGAGTTCCGACACGGGGATGCCATCTTGCTTTTCCGGAGGGCGCAGGATGGTGAAATGCACAAGATCAACCGAGGGGTCGGATTTCAGCAGGTTGCGCCAGACCCGTTCGCCGGCATGGGGTTCACCCGACACCAAAAGCACGCGCAGACGGTCGCGCACGCCGTTGATCTGGACCACGGCAGCGTTGTTGCGGTCTGTCAACTCGCCCTCATTCACCGCGACCTGAAATTGCAGCACGTTCATGCCGCCGTGTGGCAGGGTGACAGGAAGGTCAAGATCCTCGCCCACGGGAACACGGTAGCTTTGGGGTTCGCCGCCATCGATGGCTACGGAAATCATGGCGCTGCCCGCGATTGTGGCAGGCACAGCGCCTTGGTCATCAATGCGTAAGGTAAGGGTGACAGATTCGCCCAAAATGGCAAAGGCGGGGGCGTTTTTGACGAGCAGGCGGCGGTCCCAATCGGTATTTTCACCTGTGAGCAAAACATGGAGGGGCGCCGGCATATTGGGGGCCAACGGCATATCATGCGCTTGGCCATCGGTGATCAGAATGGCACCTGCGATGCGGGCGCGGGGTTCTTCGGCCAATGCCTCGGCCAGTGCTGTCATCAACTGGGTGCCTGCATCACCGATCCCGTCGCCCACGCGGACCACGCGCAATTCGGTATTGGGCAAGGCGGCGACTTCAGCCTGCACGCGGGCCAGCGCCGTGATGGATTGTGCCGGGCGGGTGCCGATGCGTTGGCTGGCGCTGTCATCAACCACGGCGATGACAATATCGGACAAAGGTTCGCGGTCTTCGCGTTGCAAGGAAGGGTT
>CBDTUV010000280.1:0-3923 GCA_965363575.1 uncultured Pseudorhodobacter sp.
GAACGACTTGGAAAATATCACCCGCACGGATGTATTCCTTGGCTTTTTCAACGGCCTGCAGATACCCCTCATGGGTAAAGTTCGAATGTGCTGCCCCCACGGGTGCGGCCTCACCAAAGTCGCGGTCGGCGCGTGGCGCGCGGTCAAGATCGCGCAGCGCGTCCATCACACGCTCCGCCGCTTGGGCGTATGCTGCACGCGCAGACAGGCCTGCGCCCACCCAAGCCGGGGCCACCACCGTCACCTCGCCTTTGACCCCGTCCAAAACGGCAACCACCGATGGGCGCATTAGCACAGCATCAGGCAGGCCCAAAGGGTCGGGATTCACATTTGGCAGATGTTCGACCAGCCGGATCATATCATAGCCCAGATAGCCAAACAGACCCGCCGCGATGGCAGGCAGATCGGTGGGCATGTCAATCGCGCTTTCCGCGATTAGCGCCCGCAGGCTTTGCAACGGTGGCGTGGGGTCAGGTTGAAACGCGGTTGGGTCAAACCGCGCTTCGCGGTTGATATCAACATCCGTGCCCCGGCAACGCCAAATCAAGTCCGGCTTCATCCCCACAACCGAATAACGGCCGCGAATTTCGCCGCCCGTCACGGATTCGAGCATGAACGTATCGCCGCGTGCCTCACCTAGTTTCAGCATCAAAGACACTGGCGTGTCTAAATCTGCGGCTATGCGGGCATAGACCAACTGGTTGCGCCCTGCGGCCCAACCCTTTTCAAACGTTGCGAAATCTGGGGTTAGCTGTGCCATGACCCTTTACCGGAACTGCGAATGGACGGCGTTAATGGCCGCGGTGTTCAGGCTGATGCCTGCGTCTTGGGTCAGCGCATTTGTGAACAAGGTAAAGGCATCTTGCGCCACGGCTTGCTCGGCCTGGGCTGCAATCGCGCCTTTCAGCGCATCGGTATCTTGGCCCGATGGCGCACCGGGGGTGATGCTTTGTAGCTGAACCAGAGCGATGAAATCCCCTTGATCCACGACGCGCACTTGGTCTGCGTCCATTGTGAACAATTCTGCCACAAGCGATGCAGGCGCACCCTCGATTGTGCTGGAACGGGTCAGGTCCGGGATCACTTCGGTTATCCCAAACCCACCCAATGAGGCGCCGGCCTCGACTTGCGATTTGATGTTGGTCGCAAGGTCGATCAACGCTGTCTTGGCTGCCTGCGCGCGCCAGCTTGCATCAACCGCGTCGCGGGCTTGATCGAAAGGAATGGGGGTCGGGGGCACGATTTCATCCAAACGCAGCGCAAAAATACCGCCATCATCGGTTTGAATTACTTCGGGGAAGTCACCTTGTGCTGCTTCTTGGGCAGCGGTGCGAAAGGCTGGATAGGCCGCCATGGCTTCGCTGGAATCTGCTGTGAAATCAATTTGATCCAAGGTCATGTCGGTTTCTTTGGCAAGGTCTTCCAGCGTGGCACCACTGGCCAAACGGTCATCAATCGACTCAATACGGTCAGCAATTGCGCGGCGTGCGGCATCGGCGGCCTGTTCGGCGGCAATGTCTGGACGGGCCTCTTCAAAGCTGGTGTTTTGGGCGGCCAGAATGCCGTTCATGCGGAACAAGGCCGGGCCAAGATCAGTGGTAAAAGGACCAACCACGCCGGGCTCTGTCAGGGCAAAGACGGCGGCGCCTGCGGCACCAAGATCACCTTCAGCCTGATCGCCAAGGTCGATATCGGACATGGTGACACCGCGATCTGCAACCAAGGTTTCAAAGGAGGTGCCTGCATCCAGTTTTGCTTTGGCCTCAGATGCGGCGTTGTCATTCGGATAGATCAGACGTTCCACCAAGCGTCGCTCGGGCTGCACAAATTCAGCGATGCGCTGGTCGTAAAGCGCTTTCAACGCCTTTTCATCCAAGACCATCTGATCCGCGATACTTTCCGGCAACAGGGCGGCATAGGTGATGCGGCGCGCCTCAGGGGCGGTGAATTCGGCAATATTCGCGTCGTAATGGGCCTTTAGCGCGTCCTCGGTCGGATCAGGGATTTCGTCGGCCAAATCCAAGGACGTCAGGCGCAAAAGGCTGATCCCGCGGCGCTCTGATATATAGGCGTAGAGCGTGTCGGTCAGCACTGGCGCGGCGGTAAACCCACCCGTAACAGCCCCTTGAAGCAGCGCGCGCGACAGGTCTTCGCGCATTTTGTTTTCATATTGGATTTCGGTTAGGCGGTTGTTTTGCAAGGTAAAACGGTAGGTATCACGGTCGAATTGTCCCGATGGCCCCCGAAACGTGTTGGAGCCGGTGATTTCAGCTGCGATGCGCTGGTCGCCCGCCGAAATGCCAATGCGGTCAGTTTCATTATCAAGGGCGGCGGTGTTGATAAGCTGTTGGCGGACCTGCTGGTCCAGCCCAAGTGATTGTGCCTGTTGCAAAGTCAAGGCAGTACCAAGCTGGGCCGAGAGGGCGTTGATTTGTTGCTGCAGCGCACGGGCGTAGTCGTTCACGTCAATCTCACGCTCGCCCACTTTGCCGATGGAAGACACGCCGCCACCAAAGTTGGTGATGCCAAAGCCGCCGAGGCCGAGGACGAGCATGCCCATCAAAATCCAGACAACGACGCTGGTGCCCTTGCTTTTTTTGCGAGGGGTGCTTTCGTCTTGGTCTGCACTGGATTGTGAGCTGCGGTTTGCCATGTGTTCTACCTTTGGATGCGCCTTTTGCCCTTGTTTATGGGGTTAGGCGGGTGGGGGCAAGGTGTTCGGTTTGGGTATGGACCCGCGGCAAGCACTGGGGGGCTTCACGCCCCCCAGACCCCCCGTGAGGTATTTTTGCCAAGATGAAATCAAAGTGTAAGGGTTTGTAAGCGTTTGAAAAATTCGGCAATGCCGGTGCTGTCGATATTGGCGAAGGCGATGCGGAGTTGGCGTTGGCCATCGATGGACCCCGCAGGTTGGAACATGGTGCCGGGGAGGGTGAGGATTGAGGCCTTTTGCACGAGTGCCTTGGCGAACTGATCAGAAGGCATCGCATAGGGGTGTTCGACATAAGCGAAATAGGCGCCGCAGCCCAAAAGCTTCCAATCGGACAAGTCATTGAAACCCTTTACCATTTCGGCGCGGCGTGACAGGATTTCGGCGCGTTCACCGGCGACCCAAGACCCTAGATTTTGCATACCCCAAAGGGCACCGATTTGGCCCAATTGGCTGGGGCAAATTGCGACGGTATCGAGGAACTTTTCGACCTGAGCGAGGCGGGATTCTGATGCCACAACAGCGCCGACGCGGTGGCCGGTTAGGCGGTAAGCCTTTGAAAAGCTGTAGAGATGTATGAGGGTATCATCCCATGCAGGATCGGTGAAAAGCTGGTGGGGCGCGCCTGTGCGGCTGTCAAAGTCGCGGTAGGTTTCATCTACAATCAGCGCCAAGCCGCGAGATCGCGCTAAGTGCATGAAATCATTTAAGGTTTCTGCCGGATATTCCGCGCCGCCGGGGTTGTTGGGGCTGACCAGCACAATCGCGCGGGAGCGGGGGGTTATCAGGGCGGCGGCATCGGCTGCACTGGGGATCAAGCCTTCACCTGTGGCAAGGGGGATGGTGCGCACGCCTTGCATATCAAGCCACATTTTGTGGTTGAAATACCACGGGGTTGGCAAGATCACCTCATCCCCGGCACCTGCCAAGGTGGACATGATGGCGGTGAAGGCCTGGTTGCAGCCTTGGGTGATAGCGACTTGATTTTCTTTGATATTTCCGCCGTAAGCGGTGGACCATTGCTGCGCAATTTCAGCCCGCAGGGCAGGCAATCCCAGCACGGGGCCATACAAATGGGCGGCATCATTGTGCAAGGCGGCCTCAGCAATCGCTTGGCGAAGTGCCAAGGGCGGCGGCGCTGTTGGGGCGGCTTGCGAGACGTTTATGAGCGGGCGGTCGGGTGGAAAGACCACCCCGTCAAGCCAGCGCCGCG
>CBDTUV010000281.1:0-3908 GCA_965363575.1 uncultured Pseudorhodobacter sp.
TGGACCTGCTGGCGCTGGC
Source organism: uncultured Pseudorhodobacter sp. (assembly GCA_965363575.1). Lineage (GTDB taxonomy): Bacteria > Pseudomonadota > Alphaproteobacteria > Rhodobacterales > Rhodobacteraceae > Pseudorhodobacter. The sequence goes on from CBDTUV010000281.1 coordinate 20, forward strand.
CCAATCGCGGCTGGGCGGGCTGGTGTCAGCGTTTGAGCTGATCAGCCGGATGGGCCTTGATTTTTTGGCTGAAAAACTGCCCGAACAGCGCCAAGCCTTTGCCGAACATCCTGAATGGATGGTGCTGATCGACGTGGGCCTGCCAGATGGTTTGGACCCGGCCGAGGCTTTGACAGGCCTGTTTGAAGCCGGGCTTGAGGCTGATTTGGTGCTGGACGGCGTGATCGCGCAATCGCAGTCACAGCGCGCTGATTTCTGGGCCATCCGCGAAAACATCCCCGAGGCGAACCGCCGGATCGGATCGATTTCCAGCCATGACATCTCGCTGCCTTTGGGTGAGGTTGCGGGGTTTATCGAAGCGACTGGCCCTGCGCTGGCAACCTTGGGCGATTGGCGGATCAATTGCTTTGGCCATTTAGGCGACGGCAATCTGCATTACAACGTGTTTCCCGCGCCCGGCCAAACCCGCGACCAAGCTGAAAACAGCCGAGATGCGATAAAGACGATGGTACATGATATGGCCCATGCGCGCGGTGGATCGGTCAGTGCCGAACATGGGATCGGGCGACTAAAGGTTGATGATCTGGAAACCTACGGCGACCCGGTAAAATTGGCCGCGATGCGCGCGATCAAGGCCGCATTGGACCCGCATGGCATCATGAACCCCGGCGCGGTTTTACGCGCGGCCCCTTGATTTCATCTTGGCCTAAATACCTAAATCCTAGCCGTCCCACCAACCCGGCCCCACCAACCCATAAAAAATGCCCCGCCGGGGTGAACCGGCGGGGCTGGGGTTTTGGGGTTAAGTGGTCACATTTGCAAGCAGCGACCGGTCATCCCGGTTCCTTTGTTTTAGGGTGATTCCGTTACCAAATGGTTATCAAGACCCCTAAATCTTTATAGCCCTTCAAAGGCGCATAGGGCGTGAACCTCCATCCCCATCTTTTCCAACTTGCTACGCCCACCCAGATCAGGCAAATCGACGACAAAGGCGCAGCCCACGACTTCGGCGCCCAAACGCTCGATCAGCTTGATGCCGGCCTCGGCCGTGCCGCCGGTGGCAAGCAGATCATCGACCAACAACACCTTTTCACCCGGCAAAAACGCATCATCATGCACCTCTACCACCGCGTCGCCGTATTCCAACTTGTAGTCTTGCGCGATGGTGCGGCCCGGCAGTTTGCCCTTTTTGCGGATCGGGACAAAACCGGTCGACAGTTGGTGCGCCACCGCCCCGCCAAGGATGAAACCGCGCGCCTCTAGCCCCGTCACCTTGTCAATCCGCATGCCGGCATAGGGCGACAGCAACTGGTCAATAGCCATACGAAACCCGCGCGGATCGACGAACAGGGTTGTCACATCGCGAAACAAGATCCCTTCATGCGGGAAATCCACGATGGTGCGGATATAGTCTTTGACGGTTTTGGTCATAGTCTGCCCTTAGTTGTTTAGGGGGGGGTAATGCATCCACAAAATCGCGGCATCCTGGCCTTTGATTCGGATCGTGGTGTTGCTGTCTTGTGCCAAGATCGAACGGGTTTGGTAATAGCGGCCTTCGACGTCATAGCGAAAACCAAGCGATTGAAACACTTCCTCCAGCACCACTGACGCCACGTCGCGGGGCTGGATATAGGCGGAAATCAGAATCGTCGCCATGGTCAAATCGCGGTTGTTTTGCCACCAGACTGTACTATAGCCGACACCGATCGCCTCATTGTCGGGCACATTGGGGATGGCGTTGGTCAGATCGCCTTCGCGCAGGTTGACGCGGCGCAAGATGATGTTTGGATCGCGTGTGCGATCATTGCGCAGCAGCGTGACCCCGGCGCCCACCCCGTTGATCGCCGCGATGGCCGCGTCAAAGGCTTGGGACACGCGAGCCGAGAGGGCGGGGTCCATGCCGCCCGCATCCGGGTGCATGGCCAGCGTCAATTTTGCTTGCGGCCAGCGTACGCTGGGGCCTTGGCAGGATTTGCCTTTGGCTGCCCCGCAGGTGGCAAGCGTGTAGAAATCAGCATTAGACAGTTTTCCAATTGCCGCGACGCCGTCACTAGCGGCGGCGGGTGTGGCGAGCATGAACAGGATCAAAAACCATGCCTTCACAGCACGCGCCCCGCCACGACATCCAGTTTGGCCAGCAGGTCCGGATCACGGGCCGATGGGGCGGTCATAATTGCATGATCCAACGCGCGGTCGCAGCCATGCGGGCAAGGGCTGCGGGCCGCGTCGAGCAAGGAGGGTAAGCCTGCGATCATGGTTTTGGCATGGTCGGAATTGGCGGTCAGGGTGGCAATAACCTGCGCCACATCGACCGCGCCGTGATCTGGGTGCCAGCAGTCAAAATCGGTGACCATCGCGACAGAGGCATAGCAAAGTTCCGCCTCGCGGGCCAATTTCGCCTCGGGCATATTGGTCATGCCGATCACATCGGCACCCCAAGCACGGTACATCTGCGATTCGGCGAGGGTGGAAAACTGCGGCCCTTCCATGGCCAGATAGGTGCCGCCTTGATGGACGCGGACACCCGTGGCCGCCTGCGCGCAAGCAGCCCCCAAACGCGGGCAAGTGGGGTGGGCCACCGACACATGCGCCACGCAGCCCGGCCCGAAGAACGACTTTTCGCGGGCAAAGGTGCGGTCGATGAACTGATCGACGATGACAAAATCACCGGGTGCATAATCGGCGCGCAAGCTGCCGCAGGCAGAAACCGAGATAACATCAGTGCATCCCAAGCGTTTGAGCGCGTCAATATTGGCGCGGTAGGGCACATCGGTAGGTGACAAGCGGTGGCCGCGCCCATGCCGAGGCAAAAACGCCATGGGAATACCGTGCAGCCGCCCAACCAGAACCTGATCGGAGGGTTGGCCCCAAGGGGTTTTGACCTTGACCCAAGACGCGCCCTCTAGCCCGTCAATATCATAAAGGCCCGAGCCGCCGATCACGCCGATCATGGTTTTCATTTTTGTCTGCTTTGTTGGCCTGTTTCAGAAGTTGCTAGGATAGGGGGCAAGTTGCGGGTGCGAAAGGGCAAAAACCGGGTTGCGCAAGGGTTTGGTTTCGGGTTTGGATGCACCTCCCTTTTGCATGCAGCGGGGGATGTGCGGGGAACGCGGAGGGGCCGTCTTTGTACCACTTGGATGAGGAAACCAAGGCCGATTTGTGGGAGGTTGAGGCGCTGTATGACCTGTGCTTTGCGCCGGGGCGCAGGGCCTTGTCGTCGTATCGGTTGCGCGAGGGGGTGCCGACGATAGCGTCTTTATGTTTGGTCCTGCGTGATGAGGCCGATGTTTTGGCCGCTGCTATCCGCTTTTGGCCGGCCAAGGTTGGGATGAATGATATTTTGCTGCTGGGCCCGATTGCGGTGCATCCGACCCGGCAAGGCGAAGGGTTGGGCGCGATGTTGATCAGCGAAAGTCTGGGCCGTGCGCGGGCTTTGGGCTGCGCGCGGGTTTTGTTGGTGGGCGATGCGCCCTATTACGGGCGCTTTGGGTTTCGCAAGCTGGAGGGGGTGGTGATGCCGCCGCCCACAAACCCGGACCGGGTGTTGGGGAATGATTTGGTCGCGGGCGCTTGGGACGGGGTTCAAGGGGATGTGCGCCGTCCTTTTGGCTGACCGCTTGTTTCGGGCGGTGGGGCACATTATCTTGATGGGATGAACCAAGATGTCACCTATCCTTTGCCAAGCCCGCTGAACCCCGATCCGGGGCCGGAAATAACTGTGCTTGCTGCGCGTCAGTTGCGCGCGAATGGGCCGTTGATGCGGATTATCAACAAGTTTGGCGGCAAGATTGAAGGGCAGATGGCGCATTTGCCCGATGGGTTTCGCAAACAGATTGAGCGGATCACCACAGATGCGCTGACCCGTGCGGTGCGGGTGGCAGGCCACGGT
>CBDTUV010000282.1:0-3877 GCA_965363575.1 uncultured Pseudorhodobacter sp.
TCTGATGCCAAAGGCGCCGAGATGACGGCCCGAAAATCTTGCCGTATTGCCGTTTTGCCGGGGTCGCCTTGTGGGCCTGATCATATTTTGCCCGTTGCAATGGCAACCCCGGTGACTGACCCCGAGCGCGGCGCAAAAACCTTGATGCACGTTTTGGCGCGGCAAGGCCGCAGCCTGTCGCCGCCGCGCGACCCACCGCGCATGGTCTGACCGGTCGCTTGGCGCATCGCGCCGCCCCCTGTCAGATCATCAAGGAAATCATCATGTTAACCAGACGCAGCTTTACCGCACTTGGTGCGGTGGCGGGCCTTTCTGCCTGCATCAAAACCCCTGTCACACCTGCCCCCCCGCCCGCACCGATCCATCCGCCACTTCCCGCCTTTTATGGCGCGATCTATGGCGAACCATTCCCCATCCCAGCGGTCCAGCAAGGCAGTGTGGATCCGAAATACTGGCGGCAAGAGGTCGCAAACCCGTGGCCAACCCAACCGCGCGGGACCATTTTTATCGACCCCGACGCCGCCCTTTTGCATTTCGTCGAAAGCCCAGACATTGCAACGCGCTACGGTGTCAGCGTCGGGGCCGCAGGCTTTGCGTGGGATGGCACCGCGCGGCTGCAATTTACGCGCAAATGGCCGCGCTGGAATGTGCCGGATGACATGATCGCGCGGCGGCCAGACCTTGCACCCTATTCGGTTGCCAATGGCGGCATGGATGCCGGCCCCGAAAACCCGTTGGGCGCGCGCGCCTTGTATCTGTTCCAAAACGGGGTTGATACGCTTTACCGTATTCACGGCGATGCCAGTGCCAAGGAATTGGGGCGGGCCGTGTCGTCAGGCTGTATTCGGATGCTGAACCAAGACGCGGTTGATCTTTATGATCGCTCGGTGCATGGCGCCGCGGTCACGGTTTCTACCTCGCTCAAAGGGGATGGGCTGGGCGGGGTTTATTGATCAAAGGGGCGCAGGCAGACCCTGCGTCCGCGTTAACATAAGGTAAATAAAAATGTGGATATGATTTAAAAACAATCGCTTATGGATTTGTCCGCGCGCGATTCTCCGGGCCAAAACACGCCTCTTTCCCCGCGCGTCCTAATCGGATAGTTTCGCCCCAAATTGATACCGGAGTCCTCATGAAACGCTACGAATATCAGGTCGTTCCTGCCCCTAAAAAGGGCGAAAAAGCCAAGGGTGCAAAAACCACCCCGGAACGTTTTGCTGCGGCCTTGACCGGCTTGATGAATAGAATGGGGATGGATGGCTGGGACTATATTCGCGCCGATACCTTGCCCTGCGATGAAAGGGTGGGCCTGACCGGCACCAAAACCCAGTTTCAGAACATGCTGGTTTTTCGCCGTGAAATGATCGCTGAAGCTGTTGAGATGTTGATGCCTTCAGAGGCCGCAAAGCCCTACCCCCCGATCATCCGCGCGCCCAAAACCCCGGCCCAGCCCGAGGCTCTCGCCGACCTCGATCAAAGTGATCTGGAACGGATGGACGGTCTTTCAGAGCCTCCCAAACCCGGCAAATCCATCGTGGCCTGATCAGCCTCGCGCGGCTTTCAGGGCGCGGGGCAGGGCCTTGGCAAACACCTCTAGCGCCGCCTCATTCCCCAGACTAACCCGAATACAGCGGTCCATTGGGGCCACGCCGGGCATTCGAACAAACACCCCTTCCGCCCCCAATGCTTGCAAAACGCGGCGCGCGAAATCGCCGTCTTGGCCACAGTCCAAACAGATGAAATTCGTGGCCGATGGCAACACCCGCAACCCATTCGCTTGCCCAACCGCACCAAAGCTTTGCCGCGCCGCGATCACCTTTTCCTTACCCGCAGCCAGCCAAGCTTGATCCTTCAACGCGGCAATCGCCCCCGCTTGGGCGATCCTGCCAACCCCAAAATGATTGCGCACCTTATTGAAGGCCTGCACCAACTCGGGCGCCGCAATCCCATATCCAACCCGCAAGCCCGCCATCCCATAGCCTTTGGAAAAGGTCCGGAACCGGATCACGCGCGGATCATTTGTGGCAATTATCGGGGCGCTGCCGTCGGGCGCGAGGTCGATATACGCCTCATCCAAAATCAACAAACAGCCCGCAGGCAACCGCGCGACCATATCCTCGATCACCGCAGCCTCCAACCGGCTGCCCATCGGGTTGTCTGGGTTGGCAAGATAGATGAGCTTTGCCCCCACCTCCGCCGCGCGGGCTAGCAGCGCCTCGGGGTCTTCAAAGTCGTCCTTGTACGGCACTTTGTGCAACACCCCGCCAAACCCTGCGACATGAAAGTTAAACGTCGGATAGGCCCCATCTGACGTTACAACCGCATCACCGGGACTGATCAGCAACCGCACCAAATAGCCCAAAAGCCCGTCGATCCCTTCTCCCACAAAGATGTTCTCCGCCGCCGTTTCGTGATGGCGTGCAAGGGCCGCGCGCAGGTCATGCACCTCTGGATCACCGTACATCCAGACCTCATGCGCCGATGCCGTCATCGCGGCCACGGCCATCGGACTTGGGCCAAACATATTCTCATTCGCGCCAAGACGGGCCGCAAACGGGCGACCATTGGCGCGCTCTTGGGTTTCCGGTCCAACAAAGGGCACGGATGCGGGCAAAGAGGCGGCGAGCGGGGTGTATTGCGGTGTTTTCATGGGGCCAGATAGCCAGAAATTCCCCCCTGCGACAAGGGTTGTCCTGCGACTGTGGCTCCCCATTTTCTACATCGGGACCAAAAGGAGGGTATCATGAAACCAACACTGACACGGCGTGGGTTTTTGGCAACGGCGGTGGCCGGCGTATCGGTCAAACTTCTACCACAAATCGCGGCGCGGGTGGGTGGCAAACGGGTGCTGACCTTGATGTGGGACAGGAGCATAGGTGCAATGCGGGCGATCGACCGTTTGGTGCCGTAAGGAGGGCCGAGCGGCCCCCCCTTTTTGCTTGGATTAGGCCTACGCCATTTCCGCCAATCGCCGCAGTGCAGCTTGGATTTTGCCGATTTCTTCTTCGCCCAAGGCGAGTTTCTCGCGGGTTTCCTCGACAACCTCGGGCTTGGCGCTTTCGACAAACTTGGGATTGTTCAAACGACCGCGCAAGCCGCCCATGTCTTTTTCCAGCTTTTCCAACGCTTTGGAAAGACGCTTTTCTTCCTCGGCAATGTCGATCAAGCCTTCCAGCGGGATTGCAAAGGTCGCCCCTTCGGCTGCGACCGTAATCGCGCCTTTTGGCACCGATGCAGCCTCTACCGCCGTCGCAATTCGGGCCAGCCGGAAAATCAGCGCTTCATTCGCGGCAAAGGCGGCTTTGGCGGTGTCGTCCAGCCCGATCATCCGCATATCGACCTTCAATCCAGCAGGCACATGCATTTGCGCGCGGGCTGAGCGGACGTCGTCAATCAGCCCGGTGACCCAGTTCAATTCGCGCATCGCATCGGCGTCAATCAGGTCTTCGCCATAGGTTGGCCAGTCGGTATGGGCCAGCGGTTTGGCGCGGGTGCCAGTGGTGGCCCACAGTTCCTCGGTGATGAAAGGCATGATTGGGTGGAGCATGATCATGCATTGATCCAGCACCCAAGCCATTGTTTTCTTTGTCTCATCGGCCTGATCGCCATCAAACAGGGGCTTGGCGAATTCTACGTACCAATCGCAAACTTTGCCCCAGACAAAGGCATAAAGCGCGTTAGCGGCATCGTTGAACTTATAGGCCTCAAGGGCGGCATCCACCTCGGCGCGGGTTTTTGCTGCCTCAGAGATAATCCAGCGGTTCACGCGGGCCTCTGCTTGGGGGGGCTGGCTGGTTTTGTGGCCCTCCCAAACGCCGTTCATTTCGGCAAATCGACAGGCATTCCACAGCTTGGTGGTAAAGTTGCGATAGCCTTT
>CBDTUV010000283.1:0-3866 GCA_965363575.1 uncultured Pseudorhodobacter sp.
CTTCATCGAAGACAAGAACGCGGTTTTGCCGTTGGACAGTGCCATTCAGGAAAACCTGAAGGAAACCACAACGCGCGTGTTGGCCAGCCTGACCCCGCGTGAAGAACGTGTTTTGCGGATGCGCTTTGGCATCGGCATGAACACCGACCACACGCTGGAAGAGGTGGGGCAGCAGTTCTCGGTAACGCGCGAACGTATTCGCCAGATCGAGGCAAAAGCGTTGCGCAAGTTGAAACATCCGAGCAGGTCGCGGAAACTGCGGTCGTTCTTGGATCAGTGAATAAAAGCGCCCTTCGGGGCGTTTTTTATTGGGCGGGGCGTTCTAATCGGGCGGGGCGCTTGAAGATTGAGGATAGGGTGGTGAAACCCACCGCCCCTAAACCTCTCGTCCCAGCGCCCGCCTGCGCCATTTGCGGATGGCAAATACCGTCAGCACCATCAAAATTCCCACCGGAATTCCAATTTCCACCCATTCCGGCACATCAAACCCTTTGAACAACCGGGCGATGACTTCGCCGGTTTTTTGGCCGACATGCACAAGGATGAAGGACCATAAAAACCCAGCGATCCCTGTCAGGATGGTGTAGCGCAAGGGGGTGATGGGGGTGGCGGTGGCAAGGGCCACGGGGCCTGCGGTCCGCACGCCGGGCATGAAGCGGATGGCCAGGGCCAAAAGCATGGGATAGGCCACGACCATATTGAAAAACCGCCATTTCCGCGCAGCCTCAACCCCGCGGACGGTGCGCGGGTGGTCGCGGTAGCGCCGCGCGAGATGATAGATCAGCAAGTCCGAAAACCACCCCCCTGCCATGCCTGCAAAAATCACCGGCCACAGGGGCAACAGCCCACGCTGCGCCAAAACGCCTGCAGTGATGACAGCGGCATCGCCCTCTATCGCGGCGGTGCCAAACACGGCCAGCAGGCCAAAGTGGGAAATGAGAGAGGTTGGGTCGAACATGAGGGTTTCCTTCGCCGCCCCTTCACTTAAGCAAACCACGGGGCGCTGCAAGGGGCATCGCAAAGATGCTGTTGATAAAGAGCAACTATTCGCCATGCCGGCGGTGCAACTGGTGTTTGGCGGCAAACGATCTGGGGGTGTTACGCAATTGTGAGGTGAAGCTATGGGGTTCGTGCCCTATCTTTGCACCCTAGTCTTATGGGAGGGCACGATGAAGGCGCTTTTGATTGCAACTCTGTCTTTGGGTCCGTGGGCGCTGCCTGCGCATGCGTTTAACGCGCAAAATGGTATGACGGTAATTGGGACCAATTCCACAGACTTTCTGGTCGCCTATGAGTCTGTGCCGAACGAAACGGCTTACCTGTGCGCGGCAGGCGATTTTTTGATCAGAGGGCTGGGATTGCCCAGTAAAACCCGGCTATTTCGGGCCTCGCCCCCGCCGCGAAAGCAAGGAAAAGGCATCAGCTTTACAACCGATCCTGCGCGCAAGGTGAAGATGGGGCTGTTTACGTCTTTCAGTGCCAAACCGGGTGATGGCGGCATTTCGGCAGGCGCTGCAACAGGGTTTTATTGTGAGAAAATCCCGCCGTTTCCGTTCAACTGAACAGAGCCAATATCACCCGGTTTTGCTGATTTATGTGTCAGCCCAAGGTTTTACCGAAAAAAGCGATGGTGCGGTCCCACGCCAGATTGGCCATCGCTTCGTCATAGCGGGGCGTGCTGTCGTTGTGGAACCCGTGGTTTGCGCCCTCATAGATAAAGGCCTCATAGGTTTTGCCATTTTCAATCAGCGCGGCCTCATAGGCGGGCCAGCCTGCGTTGACCCGCTCATCAAGCGCGCCAAAATGCAGCAGAAGCGGCGCCTGAATGCGCGGAACATCGGCGGCATCGGCTTGGCGGCCATAAAAAGGCACGGCGCCGACCAGTTCAGGATAGGCGACGGCGGCGGCATTGGCGACCCCGCCCCCATAGCAAAAGCCGGTAATCGCGACTTTGCCAGTCGTCGCCTCATGCGCCATAAGCCATTCGATCGCGGCGAAAAAGTCGTTCATCAACTTGGTGGGGTCGACTTGGCTTTGCAGTTCGCGCCCCGCCTCATCATTGCCGGGATAGCCACCGACCGAGGTCAGGCCATCAGGGGCCAGTGCGATATAGCCTGCCTTGCCCACGCGCCGCGCAACATCCTCAATATAGGGGTTGAGGCCGCGGTTTTCATGCACGACCACAACTGCCCCCAGCTTGCCTTCGGCCTTGGCAGGGCGGACCAAATAGCCGCGCACCTGACCATGGCCATTGGGTGAGGGGTACATGACATATTCACCAATGATATCAGGGTCATTGAACGATACCTGTTCGGCCATCGCGTAATCGGGTGACATCATGCCCAGCACGGCGGCGGCGGTGATCCCTGCGGCGGTGAAACGGCCGGCCTGTTCCAAAAACTGGCGTTTGGTGATTTTACCATGGGCATAGAAATCATAGAGTTCCAGCAATTCTGGCGCGAAATCCTTGGCGGTAAGGCGTGTCATCTACAGGCTCCTTTTCCAATGCGTATGGGTAGAATGAAGCACGAATTGGCGCAGGTCCAGAAAAGCGATGCGCCGCCCCAATTGAGTCCCGCGCGCCACACATTGACCTCTATATCTAGACTGTATAAATATCTGCTACCCAAGACCTGTGCGCCTGCCTATAGTTCTATGGATAAGCAGGGGGGCTAACCCCCGCATCTGAGGCAGTAAAAACAAGAAACGAAGGGGGATCAGCCTATGCGCTGCCCATTCTGCGGGAATATCGACACACAAGTTAAAGACAGCCGCCCGGCTGAGGATCATGTTTCCATTCGGCGCAGGCGGTTTTGCCCGGCCTGTGGGGGACGTTTTACCACCTATGAACGGGTGCAGTTGCGCGACCTTGTTGTGATCAAAACCAACGGCAAGCGCGAAGATTTTGATCGGACCAAACTGGAACGGTCTATCCGGATCGCGCTGCAAAAGCGGCCCATCGACCATGAGCGCGTGGATCAGATGATCAGCGGGATCGTGCGGCGGTTGGAAAGTCTGGGCGAAACGGACATCAATTCCAAGGTGATCGGTGAGATTGTCATGGAAAGCCTCGCGCGGATTGATACGGTGGCATATGTACGATTTGCCAGCGTTTACAAGAACTTCCAAGCGGCAGATGATTTCGATAAGTTTGTGTCAGAGCTGCGGCCCGGCGGCACAGCCGACGAATGACCGACCACCACGCCCATATGCGCCACGCGTTGCAGCTCGCGACGCGTGGCCTTGGGCGTGTTTGGCCTAACCCGGCGGTGGGCTGTGTTCTGGTGAATGCAGGCCGGATTGTTGGGCGCGGTTGGACCCAACCCGGCGGGCGGCCCCATGCCGAACGCATGGCGCTGGACCAAGCCGGACCTTTGGCGCGCGGCGCTGCGGCCTATGTGACACTGGAACCCTGCGCGCATCACGGTGTAACCCCGCCTTGTGCCACCGGGTTGATAGAGGCAGGCGTGTCCCATGTTTTCAGTGCTTTGACCGACCCCGATGCCCGTGTGGCGGGCCGCGGCCATGCGATGTTGCGCGCCGCGGGGATTACCGTAGACGAAGGCCTTTGCGCGGCTGACGCGCGAATTCTGAACCGTGGGTTTTTGAAGCGGATGACGCAAGGTTTGCCGATGGTGACCTTGAAACTGGCCACCACACTGGACGGACGGATTGCCACAAGCACTGGCGAAAGCCGTTGGATTACGGGACCGGATGCGCGCCGTGCGGTGCATCTAATGCGGATGACGCATGATGCGGTGATGGTGGGGTCTGGCACGGTTTTGGCGGATGACCCGGATTTGACGGTGCGGGATTTGGGGGCGGCGCATCAGCCTGTGCGCGTTGTGGTGGATACCGCGCTGCGC
>CBDTUV010000284.1:0-3779 GCA_965363575.1 uncultured Pseudorhodobacter sp.
CATTCGGCGGATGGGTTGCAGATGGTGATGATTGGCCATGCAGGCCACCCCGAAACCGTCGGCACCATGGGTCAATTGCCCGAGGGTGAGGTGATCTTGGTTGAAACCGAGGCCGATGTGGCGGGGTTGGTTGTGCGCGATCCGGGCAAGCTTGCCTATATCACCCAGACCACTTTGTCGGTGGATGATACCGCAGGGATTGTGGCGGCGTTGCAAGCGCGGTTTCCCGCAATCGTTGGGCCGCATAAGGAAGATATTTGCTATGCCACGACCAACCGACAGGCGGCGGTCAAGGCGATTGCGCCAAAGATTGATGCGCTGTTGGTGATCGGGGCGCCCAATTCCAGCAACTCCAAGCGCTTGGTCGAGGTCGGGCGCGGGGCGGGCTGTGCCTATGCCCAATTGGTGCAGCGCGCGGTTGATATTGATTGGCGCGCGTTGGAGGGTATCCGCACGGTTGGCATCACCGCCGGGGCCAGTGCGCCGGAGGTTTTGGTGGGTGAGGTGATCGACGCGTTTCGCGCCCGGTTTGAGACCGTGGTCGAGTTGGTTGAAACCGCGCAGGAAACGGTCGAGTTCAAAGTGCCACGGATATTGCGCGAGGCTTGATGGGTTTGTTTTTTGCTGTTTCGGGCATCGCCGTTTTGCCGCACGAAGCGCGATAGGTATTTAAGCCAAGATGAAATCTGTGCGGTGGCTGGACCTTTGACGTTCGTCTGGCTAGACCACGCCGCAAAGAGGAGACGCGGATGCCCGAGCTTTATGCCTATACGGATGGTGCCTGTTCGGGCAACCCTGGCCCTGGGGGTTGGGGCGTGTTGATGGTGGCACGTGACGGCGACAAGGTTGTCAAAGAACGCTGTTTGCAAGGTGGCGAGGCCGATACCACCAACAATCGCATGGAATTGATGGCGGCGATTTCGGCGCTTGAGGCGCTGGCGCGACCGTCAGATGTGATTGTGGTGACCGACAGCGCCTATGTAAAAAACGGAATTACCGAGTGGTTGGCCGGGTGGAAGCGCAAGAATTGGCGCACGGCGGCCGGGTCTGCGGTTAAGAATGTGGATCTGTGGCAGCGCTTGGACGAGGCGCGGATGCGGCACACGGTTGAGTGGCGCTGGATCAAAGGTCATGCGGGCCATGCCGAGAATGAGCGGGCGGATGAGTTGGCCCGTGCCGGGATGGCACCATTCAAGCCTGCGAAACCCGTGAGTGCGAAATGACGTTGCTGCTGGCGTTGGATTTTGCATCGGTGGCGGTGTTTGCTTTGACGGGCGCGCTGGTCGCGTCACGCAGCCAGTTGGACCTTGTGGGATTTATTTTCATTGCCTGTTTGACAGCGGTGGGGGGCGGCACAATCCGTGATGTGCTGTTGAACCGCGATCTTGTGTTTTGGATTTCCGATCCGACGATTTTGCTGGCTGCGGTTGCGGCTGCGGTTGTAGTGTTTTTTGGCGCGCATCGGTTGGAAAGCCGTTACCGCGCGATTGTGTGGCTGGATGCCTTTGCCTTGGCGATTGCTGTGCCTGCGGGTGTGGGCGTGGCAATGGGGTTGGGCCATCATTGGGCCGTGGTCATGGTGATGGGTGTGGCCACGGGCTGTTTTGGCGGGTTGATGCGCGATGTTGTCTGCAACGAGGTGCCGCTTGTGTTGAAGCAGGGCGAGATTTACGCCACGGCGGCCTTTGCGGGCGCAGGGGCGGCGATTGTGGCTGTTTTATTAGGCTATGCGACTGGTTATGCGCTGCTAGCCTGTGCGGGTGTAACGTTCGTACTGCGAGCGGGCAGCATTGTGTTTGGCTGGAGCCTGCCAGTTTATCGCACCAAGCCGCCACGCCCTGAAAGCCCAAAGCAAAGCTGATTGGTTGCGTGCGGTCGCCGCGTGCGGAACGCGCGCGGCGCGGCCCAACCTTGAGGCGCTGTGCGCTTGCGCGCGGCAACGAATGGCGGGAGCGGCCCTTGTTTATGCGTTGCGCTGAAAGGTCAGGTAATGTTGCGGGCGGCCTTCGCGGATGGCTTTTTGCTCATACCTAGTGGAAATCCAATCGTCCCATGGGGTTGCCGATTGGTTGACTAGGGTAAAGCCTGCCGGGGGGACTTCTTCCAACGTTTGGCGGACGTAGTCGTCAATATCGGTGGCCACGCGAAACTCGGCGCCCGGGATCATTACCCGCGCCAGCGGCAGCAAGTGGTTTGGCGTGACAAAGCGGCGGCGGTGGTGGCGGGCCTTTGGCCACGGGTCGGGATAATTCAGGAAGGTTTTGGCGATGCAGGCATCGGGCAGGATGTCGAACAGATCGCGCACATCCTCGGGGTGGACACGCAGGTTATCAACGTTCGCCGCACGGATTTTGCCCAATAGCATGGCCACGCCGTTTACAAAGGGTTCGCAGCCGATGATGCCCACTTGTGGGTTAAGGGCAGCCATGTGGACCAGATGTTCGCCGCCACCAAAGCCGATTTCCAACCACAAAGGGCGGGCATCGTTGAAAAATGTTGCGGGGTCGATGACCCGGCGATCGGGATTGTCGGCGTGGCTGGTGCCTGCGGGGCGCAGAGGGTCCAGATCCTCGGCCAGATAGGCCTTTTGACTGGGGCGCAGGGTTTTGCCATGATGGCGGCCGTAAAAGTTGCGGCGTTCTGGTGCTGTGTTTTCGGTTGGATCGGACATGGCGGCCCCCTTGGCTTGCGCGGGGCGGGGGTAGCCTGCGGGGACCGTGGCGTCAAGCGTAACCGGGCCGCGTGATGAGGAGAGGGCAGAGCCTGCGGTGCGGATATTTTTCAAACAGATGATATTTGTGAGGGGATGACGGGGGGCGTTGCTTTTTGGCGCGCGCGAGGCGAAACTTGGCGCAGGAATTGCCGGAGTGTGCCCCTTATGAAGACGATCTATCTGTTGAACGGCCCGAACCTGAACCTGTTGGGCAAGCGCCAGCCCGAGATCTACGGGCATGAAACCTTGGTCGATGTAGAGCGCGATTGCGCCGCCTTGGCCAAAGGCTTGGGCTTGGGGCTGGAGGCGTTTCAGTCGAACCATGAAGGGGCGATCATCGACAAGATCCACGCCGCGCGCGAGGGGGCTGCGGGGATTGTGATCAATCCCGGCGCGTTCACCCATACGTCCGTGGCCATTCTGGATGCGCTGAACGCGTTTGAAGGCCCGGTGATCGAGGTGCATATTTCCAATGTCCACAAGCGTGAGGCGTTTCGGCACCATTCCTATGTGTCCTTGCGCGCCGAAGGGGTGATTGCGGGCCTTGGGACCGAGGGCTATCAGGCGGCGGTGCGGCGACTGGCCACGCTGCTGGCATGAGCGTGCGGATTGCCGTTGCGGGCGCGGGGCTGATTGGCCTGCGCCATATTGCGGCGATTGGCGCGGCATCAGGGGCCGTTTTGGCCTGTGTGATTGACCCGGATGCAGGCGCGCGGGAAGTGGCTGTGGCCCAAGGCGTGCCGTGGTTTGCCGATCTGAATGACATGCCGGATAGGCTGGCGGATGCAGTGATCCTTGCCACCCCGAACCGCTTGCATGTCGCGGGTGGTTTGGCCTGTGTGGCGCGGGGGTTGCCCGTTTTGGTGGAAAAGCCGATTGCCACTGATGTGGCCGAGGCACGCGCGCTGGTCGAGGCTGGCGAGGCGGCAGGCGTGGCCGTGCTGGTGGGGCATCACCGGCGGCACAACCCGTTGATTGTGGCGGCCAAAGCGATGATTGAGGCGGGGCGCATTGGGCCTTTGCTGTCGGTGCAGGCGCAGTTTTGGTTGTGCAAACCGGATGATTA
>CBDTUV010000285.1:0-3775 GCA_965363575.1 uncultured Pseudorhodobacter sp.
TTTGACCCGATGATGCAGCGGATGCCGAAAATTCCCGCCCCGCGTGCCTATCTGGACGGGCTGGATATGGATGACCCGGCCACGGGCCTGCACTATGCCAACATGCTGGAAACCGCGATTTTGCAAGAAGGGCCAGAAACGGTTTTGGCCTTTATTGTGGAGCCTGTCGGGGGTGCGTCTACGGGCGCTTTGGTCCCACCTGCGGGCTATATGCAGCGGATACGTGAAATTTGTACCCAATATGGGGTGTTGCTGATCCATGATGAGGTGATGACAGGCGGCGGGCGCACAGGCGCGTTCTTTGGGGCCGAACACTGGGGCACGGTGCCGGATTTGATCGCGCTGTCCAAAGGGTTTGGCAGCGGTTATGCGCCCCTTGGTGCGATGATCGCCCGCGATGATATCGTCGAGGCGGTGATGGCAGGCGGTGGTTTTATCCACGGCTTTACCTATGCGGGCAACCCTTTGGCTTGTGCTGCCGGTGTGGCGGTACTGGACCAGATTGCCAAGCGCGATCTTGTGGGCAACGCCGCGCGGATGGGGGCTGCTTTGCAAGAGCGGTTGAACGGGTTGATGCAACGATACGCGCTGATCGGTGATGTGCGCGGCAAGGGATTGCTTTGCGCGTTTGAATTGATGGCCGACCGCGCAACCAAAGCGCCGCTTGACCCGGCCTTGCACGCCCATGCGCGGCTGGTCGATATCGCCTATGACAACGGGCTAATCATCTATTCCCGCCGCACGCGGGGCGGCACCTCGGGCGATCACTTTTTGGTCTGCCCGCCGCTGATTACGACTGAAACCCAGTTGGATGAGATTACGGATTTGCTTGATAAATCCTTGGCGCAATATATGGCAGAATTGCCCGCAGGGGTGGCCTGAATGTCCAAGATAATTATCACATGTGCAGTCACAGGGTCCATTCACACCCCGTCAATGTCGCCGCATCTTCCCTTTACAGCGGATGATATCACGCAAAACGCGGTTGGTGCGGCAGAGGCCGGGGCTGCGATTTTGCACCTGCATGCACGTGACCCGATGGATGGCCGCCCTTCGGCCTCGCCCGACCATTTCATGGCGTTTTTGCCGCGGATCAAGCAGGCGTCGGATGCGGTTTTGAACATTTCTACGGGTGGCAGTGCGACGATGACGCTGGACCAGCGATTGGCCGCACCCAAACGCGCCGAGCCCGAGATGTGTTCGTTGAACATGGGCACGATGAACTTTGCCCTCTATCCGGCGGCAGAGCGGATTACCGATTGGAAATTTGATTGGGAAAAGCCGTTTTTGGAAGGGTCAGAGGACCTCGTGTTCAAAAACACCCCCCGCGATATGCGCTTGGTGATCGAGGAAATGGGCAACAAACGCGGCGCAAGGTTTGAGTTTGAGTGCTATGACCTGAGCCATCTTTATATGCTGCGGCATTTTGTGGATCGCGGTTTGGTGCAAGGGCCGTTGTTTATTCAGTTCGTCTTTGGTGTGCTGGGCGGCATGGGGCCGGACCCGGAAAACCTGACGCATATGAAGCTGATTGCGGATCGCTTGTTTGGGGCCGACTATACGTTTTCGGTATTGGCGGCGGGGCGGCACCAGATGCCACTCATCACGATGTCTGCCATTCTGGGCGGCCATGTGCGTGTGGGGCTAGAGGATAGCTTGATGATCTCTCGCGGGGTGCTGGCGCGGTCCAACGCCGAGCAAGTCACCAAAATTCGCGGTATTGTCGAAGCGCTGGGGCGCAGCGTTGCAACACCTGCCGAGGCCCGAGAGATGCTGCACCTAAAAGGCGCGGACCGGACCGCAATTTAACCTATGGATATCACCATTTCCCTTGTGACTTGCGATGATGTGGCGCTGCTGCACCGCGCCCTCAGGCGCTTGTCGGATGATCTGGGCGATACCCATATGGCCAGCCTGTCAGCGTTAGAGGCTGCGGGCTTTGGTGCACAGCCGGCGTGGCAGGCGATGTTGGCGCGCCGGGGCGATGTGCCTGTAGGGGCGTTGTTGGCCTCGCCCTTGTTTTCCACCACGCGGGGCGGTTTGGGGCTGTTTGTATCGGACCTGTGGGTCGATGCCAGTGTGCGGGGCCAAGGGCTGGGGCAAAGCTTGCTGGCCTGCGCATTGCGGGAATGGCAGCCGGTGTTTGTAAAACTATCGGTTTATGATGGGAACGATGGGGCGCATGGGTTTTATACCCGCGCAGGCTTTGCCCGCCAAAATGACACCAACATGATTTTACACGGCGCGGCGCTCGACCGCCTGAAAGGACACCATGAAAGCGATATTTGATGACCGCCAATGGAAGCATCAGCCCAAACATTTCATGGCCAATGGCGCGATTTTGCCGAACCCCGAACAGGCAGAGCGGATTGACCGCCTTTTGGCCGGGGCCAAGGCAGCGGGATGTGAGGTGCAGGCGCCGATTGATGCGGGCCTTGGCCCAATTGCCGCGATCCATTCGGCGGAATATCTGACGTTTTTGCAAAGCATCTATACCCGCTGGAAACGGATAGAGGGCGCGGGGGATGAGGTGATCCCCAACATCCACCCCGCCACTCGCGGTGACAGCTATCCCAAATCAGCCATTGGGCAGGCAGGGTATCATCAGGCCGATACCGCGTGCCCCATCGCGTCGGGAACATGGGAAGCGGCGTATTGGTCGGCACAAAGCGCTGTTACGGGGGCCGATGCCTTGCTGGGGGGCGAGCGTGCCGCCTATGCCCTGTCGCGCCCACCGGGGCATCATGCCTTTGGCGATCTGGCGGGCGGGTTTTGTTTTCTTAACAATTCCGCCATTGCCGCAGAACGGTTCTTGACCAATGGGTTGCGCCCCGCGATTCTGGATGTCGATGTGCATCATGGCAACGGCACGCAAGGCATATTCTACCATCGCCGCGATGTGCTGACCGTATCGATCCATGCCGATCCGGCACGGTTTTACCCGTTCTTTTGGGGCCATGCGCATGAACGCGGGCAAGGCGCGGGGCTGGGCTATAACCTGAACCTGCCCTTGGCGCGCGGCACCGATGATGCAGGGTTTCTGGCGGCGCTAGAGCTGAGTTTGCAACAGATCCGCAGCTTTGGCGCGGATGTGGTCGTGGTCGCATTGGGCCTTGATGCCTTTATCGACGACCCGTTCAAAGGGCTGGCCGTCACCACCCCCGGCTTTGCGCGCATTGGGGCGGCGATCGCAGGGCTGGGTTTGCCTTGTCTGTTTGTCCAGGAAGGCGGCTATATCTGTGATGCGCTGGGTGACAACCTAACCAGCGTGCTGGGCGGTTTTGCCGAAGCTTAGGGCCATAAGGGCGGATCATGGACATGCTGCTTTTTTGTGCGACCGCCTGCGCTTGATTTGTGGCAAGACTCCTTGATCTGATGCAGCCTCCGCGAGGCGATCTCGGGCGGACCGAGGGTATGGCGCGGATTGGTATAGAAAAGCGTTGAAAGACAAAGGTATAAAGGTCCTGTATGCCACGTCGGACGGTGTTGTAACGTTAACCGGCCAGATTTGCCGACCAGCGCGTTTGCTCTTAGGCATCTTGGATGAACACACAATCAATCAGTTACAAGCGCCACCGATTTTCGCCAGCAATCATTACTCATGCTGTCTGGCTGTATTGTCGTTTCAACCTCAGTCTTCGTGAGGTTGAAGAGATGTTTCTGGAACGAGGGATTGATGTCTCGTACGAGACCATCCGGCGATGGAGTGTGAAGTTTGGCCCATCCATCGCGCGCGGTTTGCGCCGCAGACAACCTCGACCCGGCGATATTTGGC
>CBDTUV010000286.1:0-3746 GCA_965363575.1 uncultured Pseudorhodobacter sp.
CCCTTTGCCGGTTTGGCGGCCCTTAAGGCAAAGTTGGAAAACCCCAAGGATGGGTCGGAATAAGGCAGGTAGGCGAACACCCGCCCTGCCCGTTCGCAGGCTTTGGCAGAAAGGGCTTGCGCGCGGCCAGAATCGCAGTATGTTCCGCGCTTCGTTTATAGAGTGGATCAGACGCGCCCAGACCATCGGGTTACTGCCAGATCCCCAAGGAAAATCAGGGCATTAGCCCTCAATACACCGAGGTCGAGACATGGCTGTCCCGCAGAACAAAGTCACCAAATCCAAGCGCAACATGCGCCGTGCTCATGATGCGCTGGTCGCATCTAACCCGGCGGAATGCTCTAACTGCGGCGAGTTGAAGCGCCCGCACCACGTTTGTGGCGCATGCGGTCACTACGACGCACGCGAAGTTGTTGCCTCTACACAAGACGTCGATCTGGACGAGGACGCGGCGTAAGCCGTCTGTCATTGCCCTGACGCATGACGATTAGCGCCGCAGACACACCTGTCACCACCGAACAGGGCCTTTCCGGGCAGTCTGCGGGGCAAATTGTAATTTCGGTCGACGCCATGGGTGGCGATCGTGGGCCTGCGGCGGTTGTCGCAGGTCTTGTGCTGTCGGCAAATGCCCATCCCAGAATCGGGTTTATCCTGCATGGGGATGAGGCCGTTTTGGCACCTTTGGTTGCCAAACACCCCGTCCTTGCGGGGCGTTGTGTGTTGGTCCATGCGCCGCGTGTGGTGACGATGGAAGACAAGCCGAGCCAAGTGATGCGCAATGGTGAGGGCACATCGATGTGGTCTTGCATTGAAAGCGTCAAGCAAGGCGAGGCCACGGTTGCGGTGTCTTGTGGCAACACAGGCGCGTTGATGGCGATTTCAATGATCCGCTTGCGCCGTCTGCCCGGTGTGACGCGGCCCGCGATTGCCTGCCTGTGGCCATCGCGAAACCCCGGTGGGTTCAATGTGATGTTGGACGTGGGCGCGGATGTGAAGGCCGAGCCAGAAGATTTGCTGCAATTTGCCACCATGGGCGCATCCTATGCCCGCAACGGGTTAAGCCTGAAACGGCCGCGCGTGGGATTGCTGAACGTCGGCACCGAGGAAAATAAGGGCCGACCAGAGTTGAAGCAAGCGTTTGAGCAGATGCCTGCGGTGGCTGCGGTGGGCGATTTTGACTTTGTGGGCTTTGTTGAAGGTGGCGATATCCCCGGCGACCGGGTGGATGTGATCGTAACTGACGGATTTAATGGCAATATCGCGCTGAAAACCGGCGAAGGTACGGCCAAGTTGATCTCAGACTTCTTGCGAGAGGCTTTATCGTCCAGCCTGCTGTCCAAGCTGGGTGCGCTGCTGGCGATTGGGGCCTTGCGGCGGTTGCAAAAACGAATTGACCCGCGCCGGGTGAATGGTGGCGTGTTTTTGGGGCTGAACGGAACTGTGGTCAAATCGCATGGATCTGCCGATGCGACGGGGGTTGCCGCCGCGATCCGGCTGGCCTTTGATCTTGCGAAATCCGGGTTTAACGAACGTTTGGCTGCGCGCGTTGCATCTGCGGGTCGTGCGGGGCAGGATGAGGCGGGTGACGAGAGTTCGGAGAATGGTGGGACCACATGACGATTCGTGCCGTTGTTAAAGGCGTTGGGCATTATTTGCCGGAGCGCGTGGTGCCAAATTCCGAATTTGAAGCCAGTTTGGACACCTCGGATGAGTGGATCCGCAGCCGGTCCGGGATTGAACGGCGCCATTTTGCGGCGGAAGGTCAGACCACCTCTGATATGGCAGTAAATGCCGCCCATGCGGCACTGGCCAATGCGGGGCTGGTCCCTGATGATATTGACGCGATTATCGTTGCGACCTCGACCCCTGACCTGACCTTTCCATCGGTGGCCACCATGGTGCAGGGCAAATTGGGGATGACACGGGGGTTTGCCTTTGATGTGCAGGCGGTCTGTGCGGGGTTTGTGTTTGCGCTGACCACGGCGAATGCGCTGATTCTGTCGGGCCAAGCCCGCCGCGTGCTGGTGATTGGGGCCGAAACCTTTAGCCGGATCATGGATTGGACGGATCGGTCCACCTGCGTGCTGTTCGGTGATGGGGCGGGTGCGCTGGTGTTGGAGGCAGAGGCCGGAACCGGCGCTGTCAGCGACCGGGGTGTTTTGTCAGCAGATCTGAATTCGGACGGGCGCTATAAGGACATGCTTTATGTCGATGGCGGCGTGTCGACCACTGGGCAATCTGGCAAACTGCGGATGCAAGGCAACCAGTTATTTCGCCAAGCCGTTGAAAAGCTGGCCACAACTGCGGATGCAGCCTTGGAAAAGCTTGGATTGACAGGGGCGGATGTGGATTGGATTGTGCCACATCAGGCGAATTTGCGCATCATCTCGGCCACCGCGGCGCGGATGGATGTTCCGATTGAGCGGGTGGTTTTGACGGTGCAAGATCATGGCAACACCTCGGCTGCGTCGATTCCACTGGCGCTGTCGGTCGGTGTGGCGCGGGGCCAGATCAAGCAAAATGATCTGCTTGTGGTCGAGGCGATTGGCGGCGGATTGGCCTGGGGGGCCGTGGTTTTGCGCTGGTAGCGCGAATTTCTGCTGATTTCTTGCTGTAACTCTGCCTTGCAAGCCTCTGATATTGACTTGAGTTTTCAAACCGCGCATCCTCTGGAAAAACCCGGGGGATAGAATGAGTGAAAAAACTTTGACGCGGATGGATCTGAGCGAGGCTGTGTTTCGCGAAGTTGGCCTGTCACGCAACGATTCGGCGCAATTGGTAGAAAGCGTTTTGCTGCATGTGTCGGATGCCTTGGCGTCTGGCGATACGGTAAAGATTTCGTCATTTGGGACGTTTTCGATCCGCGATAAATCAGCGCGCGTGGGCCGCAACCCCAAGACCGGGGATGAAGTGCCGATTAGCCCGCGCCGCGTTTTGACCTTTCGGCCATCGCATCTGATGAAAGATCGCGTTGCTGCTGGAAGCAAGGGCTAGATCTGAGGGAACTTGATGGATAAGTCGCCGGACGCGTTTCGCACGATCAGCGAAGTGGCTGAATTGCTGGACACGCCTGCGCATGTCTTGCGGTTCTGGGAAAGCCGTTTTCCACAGATTAAACCTGTAAAACGCGCAGGGGGGCGGCGGTATTATCGCCCTGCAGATATGGCATTGCTGGCGGGGATCCGCAGGCTGCTTCATGAAGAAGGCTTGACCATTCGAGGCGTGCAAAAAATCTTGCGTGAGCAAGGGGTTCGGCATGTTTCGGGCCTGTCCGAAGATGAGGGCGTGGCGCAGAGCGTTGAGCTGAATGTGGAAGCCGAAGATGCCGAGGATGTGACGGTATCGAAGACCCCTATCCCGTTGTTTCCCGCGCCGCCTGCGAGTGAGACGCCTGAAGCCGTGGTGCCGGAAGATGCGCCACCTGAGGATGCGCCTGCGTCTAAAGGTGCGCAAGGCGAACTTGACCGGATTGATGAGGCCGCCTTGCAGGCTGCGATTGACGCGCCGCGCGCGCAAGTGCAGCAAAGTCCCGACCCGTCAGAGGGCAAGCAAGACAATTCGCAAAGTGAAGCGCCGAAGGTGGATGCTGCGCCAGAGGTGACAGTTGAACACGCTGCGGAGGCGTCGCCCGAAACATCGCTCGAACCATCGCCTGACCCATCGCCTGAAACGATGACAGACATCGCCGCTACCACGCCGAGTGTTCCGGCGGATGATGTAGCCGCAAAAGCGCCAAGTGCAAATGC
>CBDTUV010000287.1:0-3726 GCA_965363575.1 uncultured Pseudorhodobacter sp.
CATCACTACCAGATGACTCTTGTAGCCCATATGTAGCCCAGAACCGCAAACAATGCCTGACCTGCGAATGCAGTCGCGCAACATATTCAACAATATCAATGAGATAAAGTGGTGCCCGGAGACGGATTTGAACCGCCGACACGCGGATTTTCAATCCGCTGCTCTACCAACTGAGCTATCCGGGCACGTGAGCGCGGTATTAGGGCAGCGGGAACGGGCTGTCCAGAGGAATTGCACAAAAAAACGTGGCGAACAGATGTTTTACACGCCTGCTCTAGTGGCGCGCATTACTGGCGAACCTTCGGGTCCGGCGCGTCCTCGCCGCCGTTCTCGCCATCGTCCTCCGCGTCCGTCACCGCAGCCGGGATCGCATAAGACCCGGTCAACCACTTGCCCAGATCAATATCGGCACAGCGGCGCGAACAAAACGGTTTGTATTTCGGGACCGCCTCACGCGCACAAATCGGGCAACTCATGCATCACCGCCTTCCAGCACCTCTGCCAGCGCCAAACGGTCGCGCTTGCGCACCAATTCATACAGGCCCAGCGTCGTCCAGCCAACCAAGCTCGTCTCGGCCGCCTCGCCCTTGAACGCGGCGCGCATCACTTGGTCCAACACCGCCCGGTCCCGCTTGGGCATCGGCGCAAAATCAACCACAATCTGCCCGCCAAGCCCACGCAGGCGCAACTGACGCGGCAAATCCCGCGCCGCTGCGATATTGGCCTTCAGCCCCGCCGCAGGGCTGGTGTCGCCGCCGGTGTTCACATCCACGGCCAACAGCGCGCGGGTCGGCTCAATCATCATATGACCCTCGGCAAGGGCCACACGCGGCACCAGCACCGCGTCAATCATTTCCAAAACGCCCAGATCGGCAAAACCACCCTCAATCACCTCATCAGGTGCCGGGTCCGCCCAATCGCGCCACGCAGTTTCCTGCGCCCCAGCCCCTTCAACCAGCAGTTCCGGCCCACCATTGGTATCGGCCAACACAGCCTCGGCCAATTCGCGCATGGCGGTGATATCGGCAGCAACCTCGTCAGGCCCCACACCCTCACAGGCCGACCGCAAGATCAGCCCCAGCGTTTCATCCGCACCCTTCATCCCAGCCTCAGCCAGCGCCTCCAACTCGGCGCGCACGGCCTCATCCTTGATCCGGCGTGAAATATTGCGCCCCGGCGCGCCGGGTGTGGCAATCGCATAGCGGCTTTTGAACAGCAGGCGCGTGGTCACCGGCACCGCCTTGCCTGCCTCCGCCGGTCCAGTCACTTGCACCAACAGCCGCGCGCCAGGGGCAATGCCCGCGGTTTGGCGCAAAAAACCCATGCCTTCGGGCAGCTTTACGAACACGCCGCCTTGGCCCTTCATCGGCCGATCCGCCACCACGCGGTAAATCGCACCGGGCAGCGCATCATCGCCTTCGGGGTCTACCAACAGATCAAACAATTGCCCATCAACGATCAGCGCCGCCGCAGACCGACCTTGCACCTCGTCTAAAACAACAATCCGGCCCTTCATGGTTTTTCCTTCCAAACGGGGTATCCCGCCGTGCCCAGCATGGCAGCCGTTTCCGCCACAGGCAGCCCCATGATCCCGGTAAACGACCCCGAAATCCACGGAATAAACGCCCCGGCAAGCCCTTGGATGCCGTAACCCCCCGCCTTACCGCGCCAATCATTGCTGGCCAGATAGGCGTTCAACTCCACATCCGACAACCGCTTCATCTTGACCGCAGACACCACTTCGCGGGTCCACAGCCGCTCCCCCAACCGCAACGCCACCGCCGTGATCACCGAATGGCGCCGTCCGCCCAAGGCCAGCAAAAACTGCGCCGCCTCTCCGGCATCGGCAGGCTTGCCCAATATCCGCCGCCCCAGCGCAACCGTGGTATCAGCGCACAGCACCAAATCATCCGGCCCCGCCACAACCGCCAACGCCTTTTCCCGCGCAATCCGCGCACAATACGGGCGCGGCAGCTCGGCCTTCAGCGGCGTTTCATCAATATCAGGGGGCAGCACAGCATCCGGCACCACACCAATCTGCGCCAGCAAATCAAGCCTGCGCGGGCTGGCAGAGCCAAGGATCAAGCGCATGGATTACTTGAAGCGATAGTTGATGCGGCCCTTGGACAGATCGTAAGGTGTCATTTCCACTTGCACCTTGTCGCCTGCCAATACGCGAATACGGTTCTTGCGCATTTTGCCTGCCATCACGGCAATCAATTCGTGGCCGTTCTCAAGTTCGACCCTGAATGTCGCATTGGGCAAAAGTTCCTTAACGACTCCGGGGAATTCAAGAATGTCTTCTTTGGCCATGGTCACTCCAATAACGTTGAGCCCGCAAAGATGCAGGCTTTCGCGGGCGTATGCGCCCAAGCGGCTTGATTTTCAAGCGCTAACTGCACGAAACTTGGCCCTGAGCGGCAAAACGCAGGGCCAAGCCCGCTCATTCCTTGGGAATCACCCGCAAATGCAACTCTCGCAACTGCTGGGCAAGCGGTTCCGAAGGCGCGTTCATCAGCAAATCTTCGGCCCGTTGGTTCATCGGGAACATGATCACCTCACGGATATTCGCCTCATCCGCCAACAGCATCACAATCCGGTCAATCCCCGCCGCACAACCGCCATGGGGTGGGGCGCCGTATTTGAACGCCTTGACCATGCCGCCAAAGCGCTTGTCCACCTCATCATTCGGATAGCCCGCGATTTCAAACGCTTTGTACATAATCTCGGGTTTATGGTTACGAATACCACCCGAAATCAGCTCATACCCGTTACAAGCAAGGTCATACTGATAGGCGTAAACCTCTAGCGGATCGCCTTGCAGCGCCTCCATCCCGCCTTGCGGCATGGAAAACGGGTTGTGGCTGAAATCAATCTTGCCTTCGTCGTCCTTCTCAAACATCGGGAAATCAACGACCCAGGCAAAGCGGAAGGTATCGGTTTCCGACAGCTTCAACTCATTGCCAATCTCATTGCGCGCACGACCTGCGACGGCTTGGAAGGTTTCGGGCTTACCGCCTAGGAAAAACGCCGCATCGCCCTCATTCAAACCCAACTGCACGCGAATAGCCTCGGTCCGTTCCGGCCCGATGTTTTTCGCCAAAGGACCAGCGGGTTCCATCGACCCATCCTCGGCCTTCCGCCAAAAGATATACCCCATGCCCGGCAGGCCTTGCTGTTGCGCAAAGGCGTTCATGCGGTCACAAAACTTGCGGCTGCCACCCGTGGGGGCGGGAATCGCGCGAACCTCGTTGCCCTCTGCCTCCAAAAGCTTGGCAAAAATCGCAAAGCCGGACCCGCGGAAATGCTCAGACACGTCTTGCATTTTGATCGGGTTGCGCAGGTCGGGCTTGTCGGAACCGTACCATTTCAGCGCGTCATTATAGGCGATCAGCGGCCAGTCGGTATCAACCTTTTTACCGCGACCGTACTCCTCAAATATCCCCTGAATAACCGGCTGTGTGGCGGCGAACACATCTTCTTGCCGCACGAAAGACATCTCAATATCAAGCTGATAAAAGTCGGTGGGCGAGCGGTCGGCGCGCGGGTCTTCGTCGCGGAAACAGGGCGCGATCTGGAAATACTTGTCAAACCCCGACACCATGATCAGCTGTTTGAACTGCTGCGGCGCTTGCGGCAGCGCATAGAATTTGCCGGGGTGCAGCCGCGAAGGCACCAGAAAATCGCGCGCGCCTTCGGGGCTGCTTGCTGTAATGATCGGCGTTT
>CBDTUV010000288.1:0-3724 GCA_965363575.1 uncultured Pseudorhodobacter sp.
GCCAATAAGGCCGCCGTTTTTATGACCCGTCCAAGCCGTTTTGCGCGGTGTAAAGGCTGGGCCGCCGATCGCGGAAAATACCCCAGCTGGCCCGCAAGTCCGCAACCATATCCAAGTCAATTGTTGCCGTGATCACCGCTTCGTCGGTTCGTCCTGCCTTGGCAAGCAATTGCCCAGTATGGTCCGAGATAAAGGATGAGCCGTAAAACGTCACATCCCGCCCCTCGGGGGCAACTTCGCGCCCAATGCGGTTAGACGCTATAACGGGCATGACATTGCCTGCCGCATGGCCGCGCATCACCATTTCCCAATGCGGTTGGCTGTCATAGCCGGGGCTGGGTGGTTCAGACCCGATCGCAGTTGGATACAGTAACATCTCAGCCCCCATCAGCGCCATGGACCGAGCACATTCTGCAAACCATTGGTCCCAGCAAATCCCGACACCTATCCGTCCAAATCCCGTTTCCCAAACCCTGAAACCCGTATCGCCGGGGCTGAAATAGTACTTTTCCTCATAGCCCGGCCCTTGCGGAATATGGCTTTTTCGGTAGTTGCCGAGGACGCGCCCATCGGCATCGATTATCGCACAGGAATTGAAAAACGCTTGGCCCGCAGCCTCAAAATATGACAGCGGCAGCACTACACCCAACTCCTTCGCCAAATCGGCAAAACGCGCAATCAGCGGATGCCCGATCATAGGCTGCGCCAGTTTGAAATACTCCGGCCGCTGGGTGATACAGAAATAGGGTGTGGCGAACAGCTCTTGGATCAGTATCACCTGCGCCCCTGCCCCAGCCGCTTGGCGCACCAGCGTTTCAGCCCGGTCTGCATTGGCAGTCAAGTCCCAGCTAGAAGCAAATTGCGTGGCGGCGAGGGTGACGGTGCGCATGATCGGTTCCTTTTTGACTTTTCCCATCTTTGCCCAGCCCTTGGCCAACACACAAGCCCCCTCGACTTCCTTGTTTGTGCCGCCCAAACTGATCACACAGCCACCAAAGGACCCAGCCTCGTGACCATGCTCCATTCCGCCCAAAGTCCCGATGATATTCCAACCCGCGCCACCCTATTGTCGATGTCGGGGCTAGAGTTCATGCAGGCCATGCTGGCGGGCCGCCTGCCCCATGCGCCCATCGCCGCCTTGATGAACATGCAGTTGCACAGCGTTGCGGCGGGCAAGGTATGTTTCCGCGCAACACCGCGGTTTGCCCACACCAACCCTGTGGGATCAGTGCATGGTGGCTGGTATGGTACGCTGCTGGACAGTGCTTTGGGCTGTGCTGTGATGACTGCCGTGCCAAAGGGACATTGGTATACAACGCTGGAATATAAAGTTAATTTAACCCGCGCCATCCCTTTGGATACCGAAGTAACCGCGACCGCGACCTTGGATCACGCAGGCCGTACAACGGCAACCGCCCATGCCGAAATTCGCGGAACGCTTGATGACAAGCTTTATGCGACAGGCAGCACGACCTGTATTTTGATCCAAGGTTAAGGCTGGCGCAAATGGCCCGGCACAACGTTTGGCCCGCGCCGCCAGCGTGACCGTCTAGGCCATGCCGTCGGGTGAAAATGCTCGGACGGATCACGCCCTATGACCCGCCGCTTGCGTAACAAAAACATCGCGCCAAATCCGCGCCAAGTACCGACCATCGGCGCATCGGGATCGCAAGGAAACCGTGCCGCCCAACCTTTTGGCAGCAGGGTTCCACAAGCCTCCATCCGTTCCAGCATCCAAACCAGCGGGATATTGGCCAGCGGTCTTGCGGCCTGAAAACGGCCGATTTGCCCGCCGATATCGGCATGCGCACCGCGAAACCACACTTGTTCAACATTGCCCGCCCAATTGGGGGGGCAGGTCCAAAGCACAGGGTCAAACACCACCCGGGTCTCATTCAACGCCAAGGCGTGAAAGCCGTGTTTGATCGAATGACCCAGCGCATGGTTGTGAAATGCGTGCTCATGCTCCGTCAGCATCCACAAAAACGGCAACCGCATCCCCAAGGCCTTGACCGTATCCCAGACGCCGACCATTTCAATCGGGACCACCTCATGGCAAAATTCACGGGCAAAGGCGCGGGCGGCTTGGCTGTGCGAGTCCAACTGATAGTGGCGGTATGCCAAGCGTACATTGCGTTCCGTGGCACAGTCACGCCGCAACAGCCCCACTTGGTCAATCGCGCCGGCAAGTGAGCGGACGGCATAGGCCCCCCGCGAATAGCCCAACAGAAAAATCCGGTCGCCCGGCTCAAATTGGCTGGCCAAGAACCCATAGGCCCGCCGAATTTGCAGGTTTATCCCCCGCCCTTGTGCCACATCGGAAAGCTGCGCCCAATCCACCCACTGCACACCCGGTTCATAATACAGTCGCCGATGCGCCTTTGGCCCCGACTCGGCCAGTAGTTTGAACACAAGGCCTGCGTTGCTTTCATATCCCGCCTGCAACGACGACATCGTGCCGTCCAGAATGATGATGTGGTCGACGCTGCTGCGCGGCGCATGGCCTACGCGCTTGCCCCCTTCGGTCAAGACCGTGGGCGTAGGCCGAAACCAAGCGCGAAGGCGGTTAAACAGTGACAGACGCGGTCTCCTTGGCAGTTGCATGCTGTAGCCATGACCATACACGCAAAGGTGTAAACGGCATCTCAACGCGCGTCACACCACACTGCGCCATGGCATCAGACACCGCATTGGAAATGGCGCCCAGCGAGCCCACAGTTCCAGCCTCGCCACAGCCTTTCATGCCCAAAGGGTTGGTCGTGGACGGCACAGGTTCGGTCACAAAATGGATCATTGGTAAATCTTGGGCGCGCGGCATCGCATAATCCATAAAACTTGCTGTGAGCAGTTGGCCCTGCGCGTCAAAGCCCGCGTTTTCCATCACCGCTTGGCCAAACCCTTGGGCTATACCGCCATGCACTTGACCCTCGACCAGCGCCTCATTGATCATATTGCCGAAATCATCAACGACGAAATAGCGGTCCAATGTGATCTGCCCTGTTTCAGGGTCCACCTCAACCTCCGCCAAATGCGCGCCATTGGGAAAGCTGCCAGCCTGCAGCCTGATCGATTGGCTGTGCGACAGCAAATCGTCACGCCCCGCCGCACGCGCACGATCCGCCGCCTCAATCATCGTCAGGCGTAGGTTGGACCCCGGCGCACCAAAGCGCCCATCGTTGTAGGCGACATCTTCGCCCAACTCATCTTGCAAAAATGCTACAAAGGCAGGGATCATCGTGTCAACCACAGCCCTAATAGCAGTGCCTTGCACCGTGACAGACCGCGACCCACCCGTCCCGCCACCCTTGGCGATTTTATCGCTATCGCCCTGCACCACGCGGATCAGGTCTGCGTCAATCCCGGTCTGGTCGGCCAGCATCGCGGTGAACACTGTCTCATGCCCTTGGCCGTTGGATTGCGTGCCCACGAACAAAGACACGCTGCCATCCGGCTCATAGACCACATGCGCGGTTTCCTCGGGGCTTCCCAAAATGCTTTCGATATAGGTGGCGATCCCCATACCCCGGATCAGGCCCTTGGCCCCCGACGCAGTCTTTCGTGCAGAGAAACTCTCAACATCAGCTTCGACCCGTAACCTATTCAAAATATTTTGAAAGTCACCCACGTCAATCGTCAACCCATTGACCATTTCATACGGAAACGTCTGCACAAAGTTCCGCGAACGCAACGCGAAGGGGTCTACGCCCAACACCCGTGCGGCATT
>CBDTUV010000289.1:0-3722 GCA_965363575.1 uncultured Pseudorhodobacter sp.
ATCGCCAT
Organism: uncultured Pseudorhodobacter sp.; assembly: GCA_965363575.1. Classification (GTDB taxonomy): domain Bacteria; phylum Pseudomonadota; class Alphaproteobacteria; order Rhodobacterales; family Rhodobacteraceae; genus Pseudorhodobacter. The sequence continues at coordinate 9 of CBDTUV010000289.1, forward strand.
ATTCTTGGATCAGCAAGGCGGCCGTTTTGATCCCGATCCCCGGCGCGCCCGGCACGTTATCCACCGAATCCCCGGCCAGTGATTGCACATCAACCACCCGGTTCGGGGCCACACCAAACTTTTCAAACACCTCGTCCGGCCCGATCAGTTTGTTCTTCATCGGGTCAAACATCGACACGCCATCGCCAACCAATTGCATCAGGTCTTTGTCTGAACTGATGATCGTGACCGTCCCCCCCGCATCCCGCGCGCGGCACGACAAGGTGGCGATAATATCGTCGGCCTCAAACCCTTCGGTTTCAATGCAGGCAATGTTGAAGGCGCGGGTCGCATCGCGGGTCAGCGGGAATTGCGGGCGCAAATCTTCGGGCAATTCCGGGCGATTGGCTTTGTATTCGGGGTAGATGTCATTGCGAAAGGTTTTTGACGAATGGTCAAAGATAACAGCGACATGCGTGGGGGCATCGCCGTTTTTGTTGCCCTCCAGATAGCGAAACAAGATGTTGCAAAATCCGGCCACAGCGCCCACAGGCAGACCATCGGATTTGCGGGTCAGCGGCGGCAGCGCATGATAGGCACGAAAGATATAGGCCGACCCATCAATCAAATGCAGATGGTGGCCCTTGCCAAAAATCTCGGTCATGTCGTCTTTCCCCCGCGTGGTTTCCCAGTCTTGCTTAGGACGTCTTGCCACGGACGGGCGCAGGGGTCTACCTGTGCGATTGCACAGACGCGATGCTTGGGGCGCAACTTAGCCGCCCATGAACCCGCCCAAACCCTTTCGGGCGGCTTATTTTACCGCGTTGGCAGCACTTTCATGAATGAAGCGGCGGTCGCAATAGCCGCATTCCACAAATCCCATATCTTCAGGGATGGTCAACCAAACCCGAGGATGCCCCAAGACCGGGCCATCGCCATCACAGGCGACTTTCCATTGCGAAACGATTCGGGTTTCGGGTGCGGGTGCGGTCATAAAGGCAACTTTCTGGAAAAAGGCAGGTTGGGGCGCATGATAACGATCCCAGCGGGTGCTGCAAGTCTTGGTGGGCGTTACGCCCGGACCAATCGCGCCACAATGCGGCGCGTGATCGGGGCCACGACCAAAACGGCAGGAAAGGCCACGGCCCAGCTGGCCATCCATGACCCGAACCAATGGTCCGGAAACTCTGCATCAATCCCCAAAGCGCGCCATGTGGCGATGCCTGATACCATGGCCGACATCATGCCTGATAGAAAAAATCCAAAGACAATTGGCGAAAAGCGGGCAGGGATCATCGAAAACTCCTATGGCGCTGTGGTGCAAACAGGCTTAGGCCGATTTCATCTTGGCCCAAATACCTACCAGCGGTCATATGTCGCCGTGCGCCGCCTTTCAACGCCCCACATACCACTCTGCCTTTTAAACCAAATCCGCCGATGGAATAACCGGGAAAAACACCCCTCCCGACCACAAGCCAAACCAATCGGCCCCCGCATGCGCATGATGTACGCCCAAATCCACCAGCCGGTAAAACGACTTGCGATCAATCAACGCCTCCAGCCCCGCACGCACCATCACATAGGGCGACGGCTCGCCACTATCTGGGTCACGCACAACGCGAATAGGATTGTCGGGTCCGGCCACAACCTTATCCCCGACTTGGGTTTCAAACTGCAACATCTGCGCATCACCCGCACCGCTTGCCGTGAAATCCACCGCTACAAACGGCGCGTCCTCGACGATGATTCCCACTTTTTCCACCGGGGTCACAAGGTAATACTTGCCATCCTCCAGCTTCAAAATGTTGGAAAACAGTTTGACCAGCGCCGGCCGTCCAATCGGCGTGCCAAGGTAAAACCACGTCCCATCCCGCGCGATCCGTATGTCCAGATCCCCACAAAACGGCGGGTTCCACAAATGCACCGGCGCAGGCCCGGCCCCTTTGCCTGCCCCCTGACCCGCCGCCATCACAGACGCCATCACATCTTCTGCCGTAGGTTTCACGATCAATTGTCCAACAAACCTTTTTGCCATTTGTACCCGGCGACATAAATCGCTCTAATAGACCCAATATAACCCGTGCCCGAGGAATGTCATGCCCCATACCGCCGATGAAACCATTGATGCCGCCCAATTGGTCACCGATATCGAAGCGCTTGGCGAAAAGCTTGCCGCTGCCAAAGCCTCGATCAATCAACGGTTCATCGGGCAAGATAGGGTGGTCGACCTTGTGCTGGCCTCGCTGCTGTGTGGTGGTCATGCGCTGCTGGTCGGCTTGCCGGGTCTTGGCAAAACCCGCTTGATCGACACGCTTTCTACCGTGATGGGGCTGAACGGCAACCGCATCCAGTTCACCCCCGATCTGATGCCCGCCGATATTCTGGGGTCCGAAGTGCTGGATGGCACCGATGGTACACGTGCGTTTCGCTTCATCGAAGGTCCGATCTTTTGCCAACTCCTGATGGCGGATGAGATTAACCGCGCCTCGCCCCGCACCCAGTCTGCCTTGCTGCAAGCCATGCAAGAACGTGAGGTTACCATCGCAGGCAAACACCGCCCATTGGGCTCACCTTTCCACGTTTTGGCCACCCAAAACCCGATTGAACAAGAAGGCACCTATCCGCTGCCCGAGGCGCAGCTTGACCGATTCTTGGTCCAGGTTGATGTGCATTACCCCGACCGCGCCACCGAACGTGACATCCTCCTCGCCACCACAGGCGCGAGTGAGGCGCAGGTCCACGGCGTCTTTACCGCAACAGAGCTGCTTGCCGCGCAATCCGTGCTGCGCCGCATGCCGGTGGGCGAACAGGTGGTGGAGGCGATCCTTGATCTGGTCCGCGCTTGCCGCCCGGATGAACCCGAAGGGTCTGCCTTGCGCGGTCAACTCTCATGGGGCCCCGGCCCCCGCGCGGCCCAAGCGCTGATGCTGACCGTTCGCGCCCAGGCTTTGCTGGATGGTCGCCTTGCGCCGTCGGTCGCAGATGTCGCCGCCCTCGCGCGTCCTGTCCTTATTCACCGCATGGCCTTGTCTTTTGCCGCCCGCGCACGGGGCGAAAGCCTTGCAGGCCTGATCGACGCCACCGTGACCCGCACGTTGGGGCTAGAGGCCGCAGCGTGACCCAAACAGCCCCGCCAATAGATCTGCGGGCGCGCGCCGAAAGTCTGGGCGACAGCTTGCCCGCACTTTTGGCCGCCGCTGATCATCTGGCAGCAACTGTAATGCTTGGCGAACATGGCCGCCGCCGCGCAGGTATGGGGGATGAGTTTTGGCAATACCGCCCCGCCCACCCAGGCGACAGCGCGGGTCAGATTGATTGGCGCCGCTCGGCAAGGTCAGATGAAAAATTCGTGCGTGAACGCGAATGGCAAGCCGCGCAAACCGTGTCGTTTTGGGTCGATCCGGCCCGCTCTATGCAGTTTTCTGGCGATGCCACCCGCGCCACCAAATCCGACCGCGCCCAGCTTTTGGCGTTGGCATGTTCGGTTTTGCTGCTGCGCGGTGGCGAACGTGTTGGCCTTACGGGTGACGCTGCACGCCCGCGCGCAGGCCGCGCCCAAGTGCTGCATTTGGCCCAAGGCATGGCCTCGGACACCGCGCAATCAGATTATGGCACGCCAGAGGTCGCAAACCTTACCAGTCACAGCCGCGCGGTTTTCATCTCGGACTTCTTTGGCGATATTGAAGAGGTTGAAACCGCCCTCGCCATAGCCTCTGATCGCGGCGTCCAAGGCGC
>CBDTUV010000290.1:0-3698 GCA_965363575.1 uncultured Pseudorhodobacter sp.
CGATTCCGTCGAACCCCAAATCCAAGTGGCAAAATTTGCGTGAAATACATGCACAACTTTTGGGGAAAAAGAGGGTTGGTGAACCGAGGGCGTGGCAAAGGACACTTTGACCATGGTGCATATTTGGCGGTTGCTGTCGGGCGGGCATGGCTTGCGCGATGGTTCTGTGGGCCAGCGCCGCTTTTGGTAACACCACGCGCCGTCTGGGCCTGCCTGGGCCTGCCTGGGCGGCGGTTGTTTTGGTGCGTTTATCGCGCAACGTCACCCATCACGACCCTTGCGATATTAAGGGCGGCGATGCAGTCTTTGCTTAGCGCAGTAGTGCGGATTAAGGGGCGAGGGCGATGATCATACTATATGACTACTGGCGATCATCCGCTGCGTACCGGGTGCGTATCGGGTTGAACCTTATGGGTCTGCCCTATGTTTCGGTGCCGGTTGATTTGGTCAAGGGTGAACAAAACAGCCCCGAAAACCTTGCCCGCAACCCCCAAGGCCTTGTTCCCACGCTGGAAATTGATGGCCTAAGACTGACGCAATCGCTGTCTATTCTGGAGTATCTGGATGAGGTGCATGGCGCCGGATTCCTGCCACCCGATGCGCCCGCCCGCGCCCGTACCCGCGCGTTGGCCTATGCCATCGCGATGGAAATAGCGCCCGTGTGCAACCTGTCGGTGCGCAGCTTTGCGGCCGCCCATTCCAACGGCGGGCTTACCACTCACAGCTGGCAAAGCCATTTCATCACCAAAGGCTTGACGGCGGTTGAAGCGATGCTGGAACACCCCAGCACAGGTCGTTTTTGCCACGGCGACAGCGTCACGCTGCCCGATATTTGCCTGATCCCGCAGGTCTATAACGCCCGGCGCATCGGGCTGGACCTTGCAAGCCTGCCACGACTTCATGCTATCGTCACATCTCTGGAAACCCTTGCGGCGGTGCAGGCCGCCCATCCTGACAACCACAAACCCAAAGGCTGATCCTATGACCGATATCGTTATTCTTTCGGGTGCGCGCACCGCAATTGGCACATTTGGCGGCGCGCTTTCGGGTTTTGCGCCCATCGACCTTGCGGCCCATGCCAGCCGTGCAGCAATCGCGCGCGCCGGGATTGAACCGGGCCAAATCGGCCAAGTGGTGTTCGGCCATGTCATCAACACCGAACCGCGCGATATGTATCTGTCGCGCGTGGCCGCCATCAACGCAGGTATCCCCGACACCACGCCTGCGATGAACGTGAACCGGCTGTGCGGGTCGGGCGCGCAGGCGATTGTGTCAGCCACCCAAGCTTTGATGCTGGGGGATGCTGATTTCGCACTTGCCGGTGGCGCGGAATGTATGAGCCGCAGCCCGCATATCCTGTCTTCGGCCCGCTGGGGGCAGAAAATGGGCGATACATCGGCGCTTGATATGATGACAGGCGCGCTGACCTGCCCCTTTGGGACGGGGCATATGGGGGTAACGGCGGAAAATGTGGCCGCCGAATCCCACATTTCCCGCGAAGACCAAGACGCTTTTGCCGTGCAAAGCCAAACCCGCGCGGCCCATGCGATAGCGCAAGGGTATTTCACTGATCAGATTGCGCCGATAGAGGTGAAAACCCGCAAAGGCGTGGTGATGTTTGACACTGATGAACATCCCAAACCCTCAACCCTCGCATCCCTCGCCGCCCTGCGCCCGGTGTTTAAAAAAGACGGAAGCGTGACGGCAGGCAACGCATCGGGCATCAATGACGGTGCCGCAGCGCTTGTGCTGGGTCGCGCCGATGCCGCTCACAAAGCCGGCCTGAAACCGCTGGCCCGAATCCTTGGCTATGCCACCGCAGGGGTGCGGCCCGATGTGATGGGCTATGGGCCTATCCCGGCGGTCAAGGCGCTGATGGCGAAAACAGGCCTGACCCCTGGCGACTTCGACGTGATCGAGTCGAATGAGGCGTTCGCCGCCCAAGCCCTCGCCGTCACAAACACTCTTGGCCTTGATCCCGCCCGCGTCAATCCAAACGGTGGCGCTATCGCATTGGGCCACCCGGTCGGTGCCACAGGCGCGATCCTGACTGTCAAAGCGCTGTATGAGCTGGAACGCACTGGCGGCAAAATCGGCCTGATCACCATGTGTATCGGCGGAGGCCAAGGCATCGCCATCGCAATAGAACGACTTTAATCCTTTTTCTGTTTGCAAATATCCCACGGGGGGTCTGGGGGGCGTGAAGCCCCCCAGCGGCAGCCAACCGTACACCTGTCTCTAACGCAAGCGTACCTGCGCCCGTGCTGACCGCCCATCCCCGTCAATCACTGACAGCACCACAAACCCCGGTCCAAGGCTTGGTACCACCGCCTCACGCCCACGGGCCGCCACAACCACAGGCTGGCCATCGACCAACCATGTGAACGGCCCCACACCCCCGCGTACGCGCAAAAGCAGCCCATCCGCCATCAACTCAACCTCGGCCCCATCGGGGGGAAAGGCCACGGCAGGGGCATCCGCCACCTCAAACGCGGCGGCGCGCGAGCGAAAATGGCGCAAGGGCTGTGGCAAGGCGGCATTCGCCACCATCAGCGTGGCGGCAGGGGGTGGGGTCAGCGGGTCCAAACCGCGTTTCAGGCGGGCAAAGGCTTGGAACAGCACGGGGGCTGCCAAGTCACCGCCAAACGCCCCCGGCACCGGTGTGCCATCGGCCCGCCCCATCCAAACGCCAATCACATGCGCACCGTCAAACCCGATTGCCCACGCATCGCGGTGGCCATAGCTGGTTCCGGTTTTATAGGCCAAGCGGTTGGCAGGTGCGCCCGCAGGCGGTGGCATTCCGGATAGGATATCCCCCACCTGCCATGCCGCCACTGATGACAGCACACGCGCGCCCTCCACCCCGCCCTCTGTTGCATGCAAAGGTCGCGCCACCCCGCCCCGCGCAATGGCGGCGTAAAGGCTGACCATATCCTCCAACGTCACACCCAAACCGCCCAGCGCCACCGCCAACCCCGGTTTGCCGCCCGGCACCCGCGCATCCACGCCCGCGCGGCGCATTGCGGCAAGCAATTTGGCTGGCCCCAACGCATCGGTAAGCGCCACAACCGGCAGGTTTAGAGACAGTTGCAGCGCCTCACGTACCCGCACAGTGCCGCGAAACAGTTTGTCAAAATTTTGCGGGGCATAGCCGCCAAAATCCGTCGGCCGGTCGTCGATCAAGGTTTCAGGATGGGCCAGACCTTGGTCAAAGGCCAAGCCGTAGACCAAAGGTTTCAGAGTAGAGCCGGGGCTGCGCCATGCCCGTGTCATATCGACAAACCCCAGGCGCGCATCGGCGCGGTAGGCGGATGACCCAACGCTGGCCAGCATTTCACCCGAACGATGATCGGCCACAACAATCGCCACCTGCAAGCGCTCGCCTTGGGCTGCGACCGCTTGGACGGCCAGCGCCTCAACCCGTGTTTGCAAGCCGGCATCAATTGTGGTGCGGATCAGTGGGGCGTCAGGTACTGCCGCAGTGACCCTATCGGCCAAATGTGGGGCGAGAGCTGGGAAATCGCGGCGGGTGGTTGGCACGGCCTCACGGTTTGCGGCCACGCCTTGATCCGCTTCAATCACCCCTGCCGCGACAGCGCGGGTCAGCACCTTTTCGCGGGCGGCTTGCGCGGCCTTGGGTGCGCGGTCAGGTCTGCGCCCCTCGGGGGATTGCGGCAGGGCTGTCAGCAAGGCCGATT
>CBDTUV010000291.1:0-3695 GCA_965363575.1 uncultured Pseudorhodobacter sp.
GGGTGATGTTGGAGCGGTTCATCACCTCGCCCGCCAGCATGAAGAAGGGGATGGCCGGGGCGGCGATGAGGCCAAAAAACACCGGCAGGCCCAAAAGCAGGAAGACGAGGAAGACGGGAAGGAAAAGGGACAGCATTATTTGGCCCCCGCTGCGACGGCGTGGGGGATTTCGATAAGGTCGTTGGTGCGACCGGCAAGGGTCAGAAAGCTGCGCAAAATCAGTTCCACGCAGACCGAGATCAGCAGGGTAAGTCCGGTGACAAGCGATAGCATCATCCAGGATTTCGGCACTTTGTTCCATGTGCTGAAGTCAAGCGATGTGGGGTAGTGCAAACTGTCGGTGGCAAAGCGGCCGCCAAGGCCTGTTACCTCACTCCAGCCGATTTTCAGGCCGACGACTATGACGGTCAAGGACAGGCCCAGCAACAACAGTGACAAGATCGCAGAGGCGGCAGGGGGCAAAAGACGGGTGAGCATTTCGATCGACACAAACCCGCCGCGGCGAAAGGCGGTGGGGGCCATCAGGCCGGTCATCCACAGCATCAAGAACCGCGCGGCCTCTTCTGGCCAAGCAAGGGCGCTGCCGAGGACGTAGCGGAAAAAGACTTGGATCAAGATGATGATAACCATCACCCCGACCATGCCCGCGCCCAAGCGGCGGCCAAATGTGAGCAGGGCAGCGTTTCCCATCCCTAGCCCGTTGGTCAGACCCAGCACTGCGCCCATCGTGCGCCTCCTCCCCATTCATCCACCCTGGCTTTTGGCCGGTGCGGTCGTTCGTTTGTGTCAGTCGGCGGAAAACTTGCCGTACTGACCTTGTGTAAACACCAGTGGCGCGCCTGTGCCTTTGGCACAACGCAGCACCCGGCCCACGACGATCAGATGATCGCCTCCCTCGTGGGTCGCGTGTTGTTCACAATCAAACCGTGCCAGCGTGCCGGGTAACAGCGGCACGCCTTCGTCGTTGCGGTGATAGGACATGCCTTCAAACCCCAATCCGCCGCGGATAAAGCGTTGGATCAGGTCGGTTTGGTCATCGGCCAAAACATGGATCGCATAGTGCTGCGCCGTGGCGTAATGATCAAAACGCGCCGAGGATTTGGCCGGCGACCACAGCACCAAGGGCGGATCCAACGAGAGGCCCGTAAAGCTGTTGGCGGTAAAACCCAATGGCCCGTCACTTGATTGCATGGTGACAATCGTGACCCCGGTGGCAAAGCAGCCCAACGTGTCGCGGAACGCGCGGGCATTGGCGGCGTCCGGGATAAACGGTGTCTGTGCCACGTCTGTATCGGGGACCATTTGGTCGGGAGAGATAAGGGGGTCTGGCATTACGCGACCTCGCGCCCCATGATCAGCGTGTAAAGTTCAAACCATGTCTGTCGGTCCATTTTCACATCCATCGCGGTGCCAACGCTGCCGATGCGTGACAGGCTGTTGGTGCCCAGAACCGGAATAATCCGCGCCGGGTGGCGCAACAGCCATGCCACGGCGGCGGCAGACCAATCGGTGCCAAAGTCGGCGCCAATCTCGGTCAGGCGCGCGCGCAAGTCCTTGCCGGATTCGGCCAGCAAGCGACCGCCGGCAAGCGGCGACCATGCCATGGGGGGAATCCCGCGTTCTTGGTGAAAGGCAACGTCGCCGTTGGTGAACCCTTCATGGGCCACAAGGCTGAGTTCGATCTGGTTGGTGACCAATGGGTTTTTCATGCCCGATTGCAGCAAGGTAAAATCCCATGGGCGAAAGTTCGACACGCCCACGGCGCGAACTTTGCCCGACGCCACCAGCGCGTCCAAGGCCAAACCGGTTTCGATATGGTCCATCAATGGGTCGGGGCGGTGGATCAGCAACAGATCAATCTGATCAATCGCCATGTCGCGCAGGGACGTTTCCACCGAGGCGTTGATATGCGCGGCAGAGGTATCGTAATGCTTGATCCGCGCGTGTGCATGGCGGCCGACCGGGGCCACAATATCGCATTTGGTGATGATTTCCATTTTGTCGCGCAGATGGGGGGCCGCGCGCAAGGCCGCCCCCAAAAGCGCCTCGGCGGTATAGCCGCCATAGATATCGGCCTGGTCAAAGCTGGTGATGCCTTGGTCCAAACACGTCTCTATCTTGGCCTGCACATGGGCCGCACTGGTATCGGCATCATCGCCAAGCCGCCACATGCCGTAAACCAGCCGTGACAGGTCTATATTCCCAAGTTTAATTCGTTCCATTAGCGCCGTTCCCCAATTCCAAGTGGTGTGGCCGGGGTGCTGGCAGGCACCCGGCCATAGGCATGCGGCAGCGAGCATGTTTTAAGCTGCGGCAAAACCTTGGTGCCAAAGTGATCGGCCTCATCCATATGCGGGTAGCCCGAGAAGATGAAAGCACGGATGCCCATTTTTTGATAGGCCTCAATTTCTGACATAACCTGATCGGTGGACCCGACAAGGGCCGCACCGCAGCCTGACCGCGCGCGGCCAATCCCTGTCCACATATGCGGCTCTATATAGCCAAACTGGTTGGCCAATTCGCGGGCGCGCGCTTGGTGTGACACGCCCAAGGATATGCTGTCATGGGCGCGGTCGCGGATAAGTTTGCCATATTCATCATCCAATTTGCTGGCGATGTAGTCGGCGTATTCCTTGGCCTCGGTTTCAGTGTCACGTACGATCATATGGACGCGCAGCCCGTAGTCGAGGGTGCGGTTATGGGCGGCGGCGCGGGCGTGAATGGCCTTCATGCGTTCGGCCAGTGTGTCGCGCGTTTCGGGCCACATCAGATAGACATCGCATTGCGCGCCGCACAGTTCCAGCGCATCGGGGGAGTAGCCGCCGAAATAGAGCAGGGGACCGCCGTTTTGCTGGTAAGGTTTGGCGGGATCGGCGGAAACCTTGCTGATTTGATAGATTTCACCGTCATATTCGATGTGATCTTGGGTCCACGCCTGACGCAGAATTTCAACGACTTCATGGCTGCGCTTGTAGCGGAATTTGCTTTCGGCCACTTCGCCCGGAAAATCAGAGGAGATGACGTTAAGGGTCAGGCGACCCTTTAGCATATGGTCCAGCGTGGCCACGGTGCGGGCCAGCATGACGGGCTGCATCTCGCCACAGCGGATGGCGGCGAGGAAGTTGATGTTTTCAGTGATCGGCGCGCAGCCTGCCACGAAAGACAAGGTGTCTTGGCCGACCTGATAGGACGATGGGCACAGGATGTTGCGAAACCCGTGCTGTTCGGCACGTTTGACGATACCCGAGCAATGATCCCAGCTTGACCGCAAGGCGCCGTCGGGCTGGCCGAGGAATTGGTAATCGTCTGAGCAAAGGGCCGCGAACCAGCTAACTTCGGCGGCATTCAGGTCGGGGGACGTGATGGGAACAATGGTCATTGATTCTCTCTGCCGCAGATTCAGGATTTAACTTGCGTAGCACCCAAATTGATGTAGATCAATACTGTATCAATTATTTGGATACTGTGCCAATGTCGTCACCCGGGTCTTTGCCGTTGTTTTTGCAGATCAGCGAATTGCTGATCCGCGACATCGCGTCTGGGCGGCTGATTGATGGTGAAAAACTGCCACCAGAACGGGACATGGCGGCGGGCTTGGGCATTGCTGTTGGCACGTTGCGGCAAGCGTTGAAGGAATTGGTGGCCAAGGGGATGCTGACCCGTGTGCAAGGGTCGGGGAATTATGTGCAGGCGGT
>CBDTUV010000292.1:0-3688 GCA_965363575.1 uncultured Pseudorhodobacter sp.
CGGGGCAGGGTGGCGAACAAGGAAATCAGCCCTGCATAAAGCTTCATCCCGTCAAGGTTCATGATGCGGATCGCCTCACCCACCGACCCGCCCGAAAGCTCGGCCAAAGGCACCGGGTTTTCGGGGGCATCGCCTGTCACGGCAAGGGCTGTGGCCATATCCTTGGCCCCAAGGGCCGACAGTCGCAATTCGCGGCACCGTGACCTGATGGTCGGCAGCAGGCCAAACGGCTGGTGGCTGATCAGCAGCAGGGTGACGTTGGGCGGCGGTTCTTCAAGCAGCTTTAGCAGCGCGTTGGCGGCTTGGGGGTTCATCTCATCCACCGCGTCGATGATCGCCACACGGCGGCCGCCATCGGCGGCAGAGAGCGAAAAGTAGTTCTTCATCTTGCGGACTTCATCGACCGTGATCACCGATTTCAGCTTGCGTTTTTCATCATCCCACGCACGGCGCAGCAAGAACAGCCGAGGTTCAGACAGCGCAATCAATCGGTGCGCGATGGGGTGATCGGGTGAAATATCCAGCGTTTCGGGGGGCGGCGCTGCGAACATACCCCCCCCATTTTCAGAGTTGGCATCATCCGGCGTGGCCAACAAAAACCGCGCGATTTTCCACGCGAGCGTTGCCTTGCCAAGGCCAAGCGGGCCGGTGATCATCCAACCGTGGTGCAACTTGCCTGCGCGGTAAGCGTTTAGAAAGGTCTGTTCAGCCGCATGATGGCCAATCAAGGTTGGCGTTTCGCGCGGATGCGGTGCGCCGGTGACCTGATCGGGCTGCGGGCGATCCTCAATCGCGGTTTTGGGCGCGCGGCTCATGCCAATTTGGCCAATGCTGTTGCCAGCACATCGGCTGCAACGGATGCAGGGTCGCGCGCGCCGTCGATAACGGCAAAGCGGGGCTGGGTCTGGGCAAGGGTCAGAAAACCCTCGCGCATCCGGGCTTGCAGGGCGGTGCCCATATCTTCAAACCGTTGTTCAAGGCCTGCACGGGCCACCGCGCGGGAATGGCCCGTGGCCGCGTCAATATCAACAAGGATGGTCAGGTCAGGTTCCACGCCAATCATTCGGGCGTGCAGATCATCGACCATCGCGCGCAAATCGGCCCCTGCGCCCCGGCGGATGCCTTGGTACATGCGGGTGCTGTCGGCGAAACGGTCGGTGATGACCACGTCACCGCGTGCAAGGGCCGGGCGGATGGTCTTTTCCAAATGGTCGCGGCGGGCGGCGGTGAACAGTAAAATCTCTGTCTCAGGTGACCAACGGTCGGGGTCACCTTCCAGCACAAGGCGGCGAATATCCTCGGCGCCGGGGCTGCCACCGGGCTCGCGGGTCAGCAAAACGCTGTGGCCAAGCGCGCGCAACGCATCGGCCAACGTACGGGCCTGGGTGCTTTTGCCAGAGCCGTCGATGCCTTCAAAGCTGATGAAAAGCCCGGCGCTGTCTGCCCGTTTGGCTGGCATGTCAGGTGGCCGGTTCGGCATCGGACAAGAACCGCTTTTGCAAAACACTGGCGGCTTTTTGCATGCGTTGCAAAAAGCTGGCCTGTCCCACGGCGGTTTCGGTCAGCAGCGGGATGCGGCGTTCGGGCAAGTCAGGCACTGAAATCACCAATTCGCCCACCTCGGTCCCAGCCGCCATGGGCGCGGTCAGCGGGCCTTTGTAGATGACTTCGGCTTTCACCCCGTCTTGCACAAGGGCAGGCACCAGCATCGATACATCTTGCGCCGCCACAAGGCCTACGGTGTCGCTGGACCCCAGCCAAACATCGGCATCAGCCACGCGCGCGCCAGCTTTGACCACGGTTTTCAGCACAAACTGGCGAAACGCCCAATTCATCATGCGGTCTGCCTCTTCCGCGCGCTCGGTTTCCGATGTCAGGCCAGTGATGACAAAAATCACCCGGCGATCGCCTTGCTTGGCCGACCCGACAAGGCCGTAACCTGCCTCGGTCGTATGGCCAGTTTTCAGGCCATCCGCCCCACCACCCAGTTTCAACATCGGGTTGCGGTTGTGGCGGTTGGCGGCCGCGCGGTCGGCAAAGTTAAACTCGGTTTCAGCAAAGATCGGGTAATATTCCGGGAATTCCTCAATCAAGCGGCGCGCAAGGATGCCAAGGTCGCGCATCGACATGCGGTGCCCCGGATCAGGCCAACCCGAGGAATTGGTGAATTGCGAATTGGTCATGCCCAAAGCCAAGGCGCGCTCGGTCATTTGCTGCGAAAACGCGTCTTCGGTACCAGATAGCCCTTCAGCCACCACAACACACGCATCATTGCCCGAATTGATGATGATCCCATGGATCAAATCGCGGGTCGTCGGGCGGTCACGCTCATTCAAAAACATGGTCGAGCCGCCCATATTCTTGGCGCGGGTCGATACGGTGAATTCGGTGTCCATCGTGACGCGGCCATCGCGCAGCGCCTCAAACAGCATGTTCAGGGTCATCAGCTTGGACATCGACGCTGGCGGCAGCGGTTGATCGGCGTTCTTGTCCATCAAAACGGTTTGGGTTGCCATATCATAGACCCAAGCCGCCGTAGCCCGCGTTTCAAAGGCCTGTGCCTGCCCAATGAAAGGCAAAAGCGCAAGCATGCACAAAAAGCGTTTGAACAGCATTTGAGGCTCCTTGGTTTTAGTATAACTTTGGTTAGCGAGAGACGAAATAGGCGTCGGTAAAGCCCAAACCTTTGACCTTGGACAAGGTCGCATCGCGTGCATTTGTTGCCGTTGGGCCAGCGGTCACGCGCCAGAATTCTTTGCCTTGGCTGCTGTCTTTGGTAACAGTCGCCGGGATTCCGGCTTTGGTCAAGGCGCCCGAGGCGCGGGCCGCATTGGCCTCAACGCTGAAAATGCCGATTTGAATCAGGGTCGTTCCACCAGAACTCACTGCTGCCGTGGTCGTCGCAGTGGCCCCCACTGGGGCCGCTGGTTTGGCCGCTGCAATCGGTTTGCCCTCAACCTTGTCAAGCGCGGCACCCGCCGCAGACACCGGGTCCAACGACGAGGTTTGCACCGCTTCATTGGCATCCAAGATCGGGCGGGCGGCATCTGGCGTTTCGGCCTCTGCCTCTTCACGGCGCAAGGCGGTGACATTTATTTTGGACGGTGCGCCTGCCAAAATACCCAGCGCCGCCGCTGCATCGGATGAAATTTGCAGTGCCGGACCGGGGTTGATCCGTTCACGCCGAAATAACGCGCCGATCACAAATTTGCCATTAGCCGGGTTGCGCAGGATTACACGCTCTGGATCCTTGGCGTCGGGTGACGCGACCCAAACACCGCCAAGCGACGGGCGACCATCCCAAAGGGCGTCATCGTTGACCTGAAAAACCTGCGGCGCCTCAACATCGCGGTCCACCAAACGGACCGAGGTTTCGCTGGACACTGTAGCCCCGGCTTCACCAGAATTATCCTTTTTGGTAAAGGGGTTATTGACGCTTTGGCAGGCAGACAGACCAAAGGCTGCGGTGGATACCAAAAGGAAAACCTTAATCAATGCTCGTGCCATTCTTGCCCCTATTGCCGCGCGCATTCTGTGTCGCGCTTGTTTTTTACTATGCGTTCGCCGCGACACCGGCATTTCTGCACAGCAACGCGTTGCGCGCATCATATCGCGGCGGCGGCCCGGTGGGAAGTACCCGACCCACATTCGGCGGAAAATGGCAGGAGTCTGTAGGGAAAATGTCCGG
>CBDTUV010000293.1:0-3679 GCA_965363575.1 uncultured Pseudorhodobacter sp.
GGGCTTGATAGTCCAGAAACTGGACCGGACCGCCCTGATGATTTTACCGCTTCAATGCGCCAATTTTTGCTGCACGCTAAAGGGGCTAAGGCCAAGCCAGGTTTGCATAGTGCGGGCAATCGCCGGACTTCCGTCAAGCTTGATCTTGTCACCAACATCAGAAACTTGCGACAGCCCCATCCAGATAGCGGTCATCGTTCGAAGATCCGTGGTCACCCAAAGATTTACGTCATAGCCCGGATCAGCCGAACACAGATCAATATCGGCAGTTGGATCTACGACAAGCCACCAGTTCTGCCGCGCCTCCGCCAACTCTGGATACTTGAATTTGATAACTGTTCGGTGCTTTGGCAAAGGCGTTGGATCAAGATTACGGCGCATGTCCCACATCAACAATGACGGGTCGAGGTTCTTTAGCGTTGCTTGGGTTTCAATCCATTTTTGTCCCCAAAAACCAAAGGCTTCGACGACAGATTTAAGGTCGCGGCCCGCTTCCGTCAGGCGGTATTCATGCACGCTCGGCTCACTGGCCACAGGGTTGCGCGTGATGATCCCGGCGACCTCAAGTTCGTTCAGCCGTTGCGATAGCAGGCTGGGCGACATCCGCGGCACCCCCCGCCGAAGGTCGTTGAACCGCGTTGACCCCGCAACCATTTCGCGCACCAAAACCATGGTCCAGCGCGTGCAGAGTGTCTCTGCGGCCATCGCCACAGGACAGAATTGCCCATAACTTCCAAGTGTCATACCGCTACACCTTTGCGAGAAATCCGATTTTACAATGCGTGATCATAGCACGGTTGGCCCAAATTCTCGCGCAAAACCGCAGTTCAGTTTTAGGACTAGTGCGGCCGCCACCATCGGGCGCAGCCTGACCGCAGGATCAAACCCTTTTGGAGGACGTGCTATGACGCAGACATTCAAAACCCTAAATGGCGGGACCGTTGACATGGCCCAAGCCAATCTGGCGGATCTGAAAGCCGCCCTCAGCGGCGCGCTGATCGGTAAAGGCGACGACGGTTATGACGATGCCCGCGCCTTGTGGAACGGTATGATCGACAGAAATCCCTGCCGGATCGTTCAGGCGCTTAATACAAATGACATTCGCCTCACGGTGAATTTTGCGCGGGAAAATGATCTTTTGCTGGCAATCAAAAGTGGTGGCCACCAGATTGCAGGTCATGCGGTTGCCGAAGGCGCTTTGCTGCTGGATCTGTCGCAGATGCGCGATGTTCAGGTCGATGTTGCCAAGGCGACTGCGCGCGTTCAACCGGGCTGTCTGCTGTCTGACGTGGATGCGGCGACGCAGAAACACGGCCTTGCCGTGCCCTTGGGCGTCAATTCAACCACGGGCATTGCAGGCCTTACCCTTGGCGGTGGCTTTGGCTGGATCACCGGCAAGCACGGCCTAACCATCGATAACCTGCTCTCGGCCGAGGTGGTCTGTGCGGATGGTAAAGTGCGGGTCGCAAATGCCACCGACCACAGCGATCTGTTTTGGGCCATTCGCGGCGGTGGCGGCAATTTCGGCGTCGTCTCCTCGTTCGAATTTGCGCTCCATCCGATCGGACCAGAGGTGCTGTCTGGCCTTGTTGTGCATCCCTTGGCCGATGCACGCGGCCTGCTGCAAAGCTACCGCGATATCTGTGCCAATGCGCCCGACGCGCTGACCATCTGGGCGGTTCTACGACTGGCACCGCCACTGCCGTTCATCCCCGCAGAATGGCATGGCAAAGCAGTGCTTTTGTTCGCTGCATGTTACGCAGGCGACATGAAGGAAGGCGAAAAGGCCCTGCAGGGATTGCGCGCCCTAGGCAACCCAATAGCCGATGTGATCGGCCCGCACCCCTATGCAGGGTGGCAGCAGGCCTTTGACCCCCTCTTGACGCCGGGCGCGCGCAACTATTGGAAAAGCAACGACTTCCTGAAATTGACGGATGAGGTTATTGATATATCTCTGGCAGCGGTCGCAGCCTTGCCCGACCCGCAGTCGGAAATCTTCATCGCCCACCTTGGCGGTGCCATGACGCGCATTGATGCCGCCGCCACGCCGTTTCCGCAACGAAAGCGGCATTTCGTAATGAACGTCCATACCCGCTGGTCAGACCCGGCACGTGACAAGCCCTGTATCGCTTGGGCGCGCGATCTGTTTGATCAAGCAGCGCCGCACGCTGCGGGCAGCGTTTACGTCAATTTCATGCCGTCCGATGATGGCCGCATGGCAGAAGCTTATGGCCCAAATATTGAAAGGCTTCGCAAAATCAAAACCATTTACGACCCAAAGAACCAGTTCCGGCTGAACCATAATATTTAGGCCCAAACATGCCTTCAAAGAACTAGCATGTAATCCCCGCGCCGCCCTGCTATGCTGCGCCGCAGAAACAAGGGGAATCACATGGCCCATATCATCACTATTGCCCAGCAAAAGGGTGGCGCGGGCAAAACCACGCTTGCGGTTAACCTTGCCATCGCTTTTGCGCGGCAAAATATGCGGGTTGCGATCCTTGATACGGATCCGCAAGGCTCTTTGGGGCGTTGGTTCATGACCCGCCGCGAACAGCTTGGCGACGCGGGCTTGGACTTTGCCACCGCCTCGGCTTGGGGGGTTGGCTATGAATGCGAAAAGCTGGGCAAAACCAATGACATCGTGATCATCGACACCCCGCCAAAGGTGGATAGCGACCTGAAACCTGCCTTACGAGAGGCCGATTTGATCCTTGTGCCAGTCGGCTCGTCGCACATGGATCTTTGGGCCACGGATGGCGTGCTGGATTTGGCGCAGCGCGTTGGCAAAGGCTGCGTGATTGTGTTGAACCGCGTAAAATCCGGCACCCGTTTGGCCGAAGGTGTGGCCAGTGCCGCCGCCGAACTTTCGGCCGAGATTGCCACATCCCGCCTTGGGCAACGCGTTGTTTATGCAGAAACTTTGGGCCAAGGACTTAGCGCGCTGGAGGCCGGGAAATCCGCCGCCTCTGCCGAAGTGGACGCGTTGGCCGCCGAGGTTTTGGCGCGATTGCAACCAAGCGACTAGATCGGGGCGTCACGGTCCAGATCGTCGCCGTTGGTCACACCGCTGATCAGTTGATAGGACAGCAAATCGCCAATCTGATGCGGATTGCGGATCATCGGTTGCACAGCACCGCGCAACGATTTGCGCCGCACAGCCTCGCGCTGTTCCAGCGCCACGGCCTCTTCCAATGTCACAAACTGGAACTGCAAACTGGCCCCCGCACGGGCTTGGGCCACGCGCGGCAAATCCATCGGCAAGACCGACCCGATGCGCGGATAGCCCCCTGTGGTCTGACATTCGGCCAACAGCACAAACGGCATCCCATCGCCGGTGACCTGCACATCGCCCGGCACAATCACCTCAGACAAAATCAAAAGCCCGGCTTCGGTTTTGAACCCGTCACCATCGGGGATAATCCGCACGCCCATGCGGTTGCCGCGCGTATCGCGTTGAAAGGCCGTGGCGGCAAACCGTTCGATTTCCGCAGGGGCAAAGAATTCCGTTTGTAAGCTGGGCACGATCCGCACAAGTCCACCATCAAACCGGCTGTCTGTGGCCAGCTTTTGCCCTGTCAAACCCGCCATATCCGCGCCAATCTCAAGCCTATCACCGTCTTGCAACCGCGCCCCAATGCCTGCCGCCAGATGGGCCGAACGCGCACCAAGCACCATT
>CBDTUV010000294.1:0-3672 GCA_965363575.1 uncultured Pseudorhodobacter sp.
GGCCCGTTCGAGGCGCGCTGGGGGCGACCTGCCCCCAGACTTAAGGTGCAAATTACCTAACCGTAGGTTGCGACCGGGGTGCCTGCCAGTGCCGACATGTTCAGCAAACCGCGCGCGGTGATGGAAGGGGTGACGATATGGGCCTTGTTGCCCATGCCCATCAAAATCGGCCCCACCTCTAGCCCGCCGCCGCGCATTTTCAGAATGTTGCGCACGCCCGATGCCGCATCGGAATTGGCAAAGATCAGCACATTGGCCGGGCCTTCAAACCGCCCGTTTGGAAAGATGCGGTCGCGCGTGGCTTGGTCCAGGGCTGCATCAATGTGCATTTCGCCTTCATAAGAAAACTCACGCGGTTCGGCATCCAGCAGGGCAATCGTTTTCCGCATCCGCTGCCCGGTTTCGCAATCAAGGTTGCCGAATTGGGAGGAGGACAGCAAGGCCACCTTGGGTTCCATGCCAAAACGGCGCACGTGGCGCGCGGCACCCAAAACCGCCTCGGTAATCTGTTCGGGGGTCGGGTCAGTGTGGACATGGGTGTCGGCGATGAACAGCGGGCCATCTTCCAAAATCATCAAGGACAGCGCGCCCACGGGATGGCGGCCTTCGGTCGCAAGGATCTGGGTGATATAGTTCAGGTGCCACAGATATTGGCCAAAGGTGCCACAGATCATGCTGTCGGCCTCATCGCGGTGGACCATGACTGCGCCAATTGCGGTGGTATTGGTGCGCATCACGGCGCGCGCGATGTCGGGGGTAACGCCTTTGCGGGCCATCAGGTTGTGGTATGTTTCCCAATAATCGCGGTAGCGCGGATCGTTTTCAGGGTTTACCAGATCAAAGTCACGACCGGGGCGGATAGGCAGGCCTGCACGCTCACAGCGGCTTTCGATCACCTCGGGGCGACCGATCAGGATGGGTTTATCGGTGGTTTCCTCAATCATCGCATTGGCGGCGCGCAGCACCCGTTCATCTTCGCCCTCGGTAAAGACGATGCGGCGGGTGACGGTGGCGGCGACCTGAAAGACAGGGCGCATGATAAGCGCGGACCGAAAGACCGAGCCGTCGAGTTTGCGTTTATAAGCCTCAAAATCACCAATCTGTTTGGTCGCAACGCCGGTTTCAATGGCGGCTTTTGCCACGGCGCTGGCCACGACGCCGATCAAGCGGGGATCAAACGGTTTCGGGATCAGGTAATCGGCGCCAAAGGTCAGCTGCTCACCCTTATAGGCGGCGGCGGCTTCGGCGCTGGTGGTGGCGCGGGCGAGGGCTGCGATCCCTTCGATACAGGCGATTTTCATCTCATCATTGATCGTGGTGGCACCTACATCCAGCGCACCGCGGAAAATGAAGGGAAAGCACAGCACATTATTGACCTGATTGGGAAAATCCGACCGGCCTGTTGCCATGATCACATCTGGGGCAACAGCGCGCGCATCCTCGGGCGTGATTTCGGGCGATGGGTTGGCAAGGGCAAAGATGATGGGCCGCTTGGCCATGCGCGCGACCATATCCGCTTTCAAAACGCCGGGGCCGGACAGGCCCAAAAACAGATCAGCGCCGTCAATCACATCGCCCAATGTGCGCAGGTCAGATTTCTGCGCATATTCGGCCTTTTGCGGGGTCATATCCTCGGTTCGGCCGGCGTAAACCAAGCCTTTGATATCACACAGCCAGACGTTTTCGCGTTTGACCCCCAGTTTCAGCAACATGTTCAGGCAAGCAATCCCTGCCGCCCCGCCACCTGTGGACACGATCTTGATATCCTCAAACTTTTTGCCCGCGACAAACAACGCGTTGGTGGCCGCAGCGCCAACCACAATCGCCGTGCCGTGCTGGTCATCATGGAATACCGGGATGCCCATACGTTCGCGGCAAATCGACTCGACGATAAAGCAGTCGGGGGCTTTGATATCTTCAAGGTTGATGGCGCCAAAGGTCGGTTCTAGCGCGCAGACGATATCGGCGAGTTTGTAGGGGTCGGGTTCATTCACCTCGATGTCAAAGCAATCAATATTGGCGAATTTCTTGAACAAAACCGCCTTGCCTTCCATCACCGGCTTGGACGCCAGTGCGCCAATATTTCCAAGGCCCAGAACAGCGGTGCCGTTGGTCACCACGGCGACCAGATTACCCTTTGATGTATAGCGCGTGGCGGTCGATGGATCGGCCTTGATTTCCAAACAAGCCTCGGCCACGCCGGGGCTGTAGGCAAGCGCCAGATCGCGACCATTGGCGAGGGGTTTTGTGGCGCGAACTTCCAGTTTTCCGGGTTTTGGAAACTCGTGGTAATTCAGTGCTGCTTGCCGTGCGTTGTCTTGCCGTGTCTCGTCCATCATGTGCCTCCAGGAATACTGTTTAATGCTAAACTATTTTCGCAATGCCGCAAGCCCGGCGGATCTGGGGCGGGGAGTCAGTTCCGGCTTGAAAAGGATTTGAATTGGATTCACTCTGCCCGCAACCCCTGCTGGAGATGGAAGATGAGCGAGATCCGCGCCGAAATACGCCTGCCCACGCAAGAGCTGCGTGATGATTTGCCGTTTTTTACCAAAGTGTTGGGGATGCGGTTGGATATGATTTATCCGGCCGATGACCCCGAGGTGGCGGTGCTGTCGGGCCACGGCTTGCGCATTCGGATTGAAAAGGGCGCCACGGAATCCCCTGGCACCATCCGTTTGCTGACGGATTCGCCAGATGCGTTTGCTGCCCGGACCCTGACCGCGCCCAACGGCACGCGGGTTGAGATTGAAGATCTGAATCCGCCCTTGGTGATGCCAGAAACCCAGCACGCCTTTGTCGTGCGGCGGCTTGCGGATCAAGCGCCTTGGGTGATTGGTCGGGCAGGGATGCAGTACCGCGATCTGGTCCCCTCGCGCCTTGGCGGGGCGATTATTGCCAGCCATATCCGTATTCCCGATGGTGGCCCGGTGCCTGATATGGTGCATTTCCACAAGGTCGGGTTTCAGCTGATATTTTGCGTCAAAGGTTGGGTCGATGTGGTGTATGAGGATCAAGGCGACAAGATCCGCCTGACGGCAGGCGATTGCTTTATCCAACCCCCCGAAATTCGTCATCGGGTGCTGGAGGCATCGGACGGGATTGAGGTGATTGAGATTGGCGTGCCCGCCGAGCATGTGACTGAAATTGACCACGAAATGACGCTGCCCACCCCGCATCTGCGCCCCGACCGCGAATGGCAAGGCCAGCGCTTTGTTCATAATGTCGGTGCCAAGGCCGCCTTCCAGCCCTTTCGCATTCCGGGGTTTGAGGCGCGCGATACAACCATCAACGCAAACACCAAAGGGGTGGCAAGCGTGATGGTCGCCCGCCCTACGCGTGCTGCCGCCCCTGTCACCAAACATGACACAGACATCCTGTTCACCTATGTGATGTCAGGCAAAATGACGCTGAAAGGCGAAGGCAAAGACCCCTACCATCTGACCATGGGCGACGCATTTGTCATCCCCCCCGGCTTTGAAACCCAATACACCGATGCGAGCACGGATTTGCAACTGTTAGAGGTCACGCTTCCGGGCCGCTTCAACACAGAAATCCTGTAATTATTTCATCTTGGCCAAAATACCTCGGGGGTCCGGGGGCAGCGCCCCCGGCGCTTGTCCCAAGATGCAGGCCTTGCAAGTTTTGCGCCCCAGCCGCAAACTGATCCAAACA
>CBDTUV010000295.1:0-3637 GCA_965363575.1 uncultured Pseudorhodobacter sp.
GGCGGCATAGTCATGTCCGCAAGACAGCCTTTTCAAACCCTTACAAAAATTTGCGGCACAGCCCATGTTACCTCATCCTATGATGATGAGGGTCTTGCCAGAGCGATAGAAGGTTACATCTTGAAACAGGTCAAACCCTGAATGACCCGCTCTGCCATTGCGGCGCAACGCGCACCATCAAAGGGAAAGATGGCGGAAAATTCTTTAGCAACACTCTTGTTCAACGCCAAACGCAACTGGCGGCGGGCACGGAACAACCGGGTTTTCACTGTAACAACATTAATGCCAAGAAGTGTTGCCACCTCTCGCGTTGACATCTCTTGCACGTCTCGCAGAACATAGGTCAGCCGAAAAGGCTCTGGCAGAGAGTCGATCGCAGCCTCAAGAAAGCGGCGCACTTCTGTCCGACCAAGTTCGGATTCCGGGTTTGTGGGCTGGGGTGCCATCAGATCAGCCAAGCCTCCCTCCAATGTGGGTTTTATCGTTTCGCGGTTGCCAGTCAAATTGACAACCGGCCCTTGTCGACGCAACCTGCCATAGGCCTCGTTCATGACGATCCGCGCCAGCCAAGTCGAAAATGCCGCCTCACCGCGAAAACTGTCCAGTTTGGTAAAGGCTGCGCCATAGGCGGCCTGCACCGTATCTTCGGCCTCGGCATCATTGTGCAGAATGCTGCGTGCGATGCGGAATAATTGTTGATTATAGCGCCGGACCAAGGTGGCGATAGCGCCTTCGTCATGCTGGCGTGCGAGCGTGAGCAGTTCAGCCTCGGCCATTGCTGCGAATATATCGCTGCGAATTGGAACAGGTTGCGCGCACATGTTATTCTTCCATCCGAATGCTGCCCTTGGCCAAGACCTCGGCAATCGACGGAAATCCGTCTAGCACCTCTTTTTCCAGATCACCGGGTGGGTAGTCTTCAAACCCAGTCTGGCCCGCTTCGGCCACGATGATCCGCCCCACCATACCCGACATTTCATGCGGGATGCAGAAATAATCATAGACCCCCGACACGTTCAGCGTCACCTCAAAACTTTCATCCGGCAACAGATAGTCACTGTCAAACGCAGCCGCCCCTATCGGAATCCGGCGTGGATGATCATCATTTTCTGCCGCATAGGCCGTGGCGGTATGGGAGTTAGCTTTGTCACGATTGGTCCAGCGGACCCTATCGCCGGGCCGGACCAACACCCCGTAAGGGTCAAACCAGACCTTGGAACCGTTGGGCCGCCCTGACATGGTGATCTCTACAACCGAGCCGCCAATCGCAAGCGCGGGCGAGAGGGTGAGTGCGGCAGTCAAGCTGCCGCTCCCCAACAATAACGTCCTGCGTTGCATTTACTTGGCAACGCTGGCTTCATCGGCAACCGGGACATGCCACAGCACGATATGCTCGTGCGGCTCTTCTACGCCGGGATGACCCGCGTTAAAATAAATGTCAACGTGATCGACGTTGCCGCCGGGGGCCAAAAGATTGTCAAATGTTGTGTCCGCATTCAACTTTGAAATCGGAATCATATAGATCGTGCTGACGAGGCGGCCATCATGATCATAAGCGACAAAAGGGCCAGCAGGCAGGCTTGTCGGGTCAACAAAAAGCTGCCCAATGCCCGGTAGGAAATCCGGTAGTTTGACCAGCTTACTGACTTCTTGATAAGGTGCCGGCGGTGGATTGGTCGCAACCGCATCTGCTGTGCTTTGTGCAAACGCTGGCGTGACGGACAGGGCGAACAAGGCGCCCACAGCAAGGATAAAGCGATTCATTTCGTGTTCCTTTTCAAACTCAAAGACCCGCCGTTTTTGGCTTGTCTATTGGGTTAGATGCGGGGTTTTGGAAAAGGTTCCCGGTTTTTTTGGGACCTGCCAAGTTGTCTTTTGATATCTGCAAAGGAAGCAGTTCAACCATATGGCATCGGCTTTGATGCGCGAGATAGGGGCGAGCGGTCGCTGATCTCTCTAAATAGGTATTGACAATACCTATTAAAAAGCTGATAATACACCACACAAATACCAGTTATATTAGGGACTTAAGTGTTCAACACCGAGCGGTGTGACGCCTACATAGGCACGTTATAATTGCATGTTTGGGCAGCAGGAAAGAGATTACCATGGTGCAACGCCTCAAGCTTACTCAAATCAACTCTGTCACGCATGATACGCATCATCTGGTATTTGATCGGCCCGATGGGTTTGAATATGCGCCCGGTCAGGGTGTGGAATTATTCCTGCTCAAAGGCGATTGGAAGGATAAAGGGCGACCTTTCACCCCCGTAAGCCTTCCGCATGAGCCAACGCTAGAATTCATCATCAAATCATATCCCAACCATCACGGTGTAACCGAACAGATCGGTAAAATGCAGCCGGGTGATGAGGTGGAGATGAAAGGTCCTTTTGGTGCAATATCCGACAAGGGGCCGGGCGTGTTCATTGCGGGTGGCGCGGGCGTTACCCCAATGATCGCCATTTTGCGCAAACGGTTGCATGATCAGGGAACGCTTGAAGGCTCCACCCTCGTCTTTGCCAATAAGACAGAAGCCGATATCATCTGGCGCGATAAATTCGAGGCCATGCAAGGCCTCGCCACCGCTTTTGTGGTGGATGAGCCGGGGGCCAGCGTGCCGCAGCAACGGCTGAACCGCGACTATCTGCGCCAGTTTGTCCTACCCGACAGCCACTACTATCTTTGCGGCCCGCCACCGATGATGAAAGCAGTCCGCCAAGCGTTGCATGATCTGGACGTCAAGGATGCGCAGATTATTGAAGAGAAGTTTTAGACGACGCTGCCCCCGTTCAAAGCGGGCCAAACCCGCCGCGAGGGTGTTGCGCCGATCTTACCTCTGAGGGAGATTGCAATGACCGAAGCAGCACTTAGCCACAATCAGGACGACCGAGGGTTCTTTACCCGATGGTTCATGTCTACCAACCACAAAGACATTGGCGTTCTGTACCTGTTCACTTCGGGGGCCGTCGGCCTGATCGCGGCCCTTTTATCCGTGTTTATGCGGCTAGAGCTGATGGAGCCGGGCGTACAATATATGTGTATGGAAGGTTTGCGGTTTTGGCCAACGGAGGCCGAATGCACCCCTAACGGGCATATGTGGAACGTTCTGATCACCTATCACGGCACGCTGATGATGTTTTTCGTGGTGATCCCGGCACTGTTCGGCGGCTTGGGCAATTATTTCATGCCACTGATGATCGGTGCGCCGGATATGGCCTTTCCGCGGATGAACAACCTTAGCTATTGGCTTTTCGTTGGAGGCGCGGGCCTTGCGATCGCTTCGTTCTTTTCGCCGGGCGGGGATGGGCAGCATGGTGCAGGCGTCGGCTGGGCCCTTTATCCGCCGCTTTCAACGCGTGATGGCGGGTTCTCTATGGACTTGGCGATTTTCGCTATCCATCTTTCGGGGGCCAGTTCGATTCTCGGCGCGATCAATATGATCACCACATTCCTCAATATGCGCGCTCCTAAAATGACCTTGTTCAAGGTGCCATTGTTTGCGTGGTCGATATTCATCACCGCTTGGATGCTTTTGATCGCGATGCCGGTTCTGGCTGGTGCCCTTACCATGCTGCTGACCGACCGGAACTTTGGTACTACTTTCTTTGACCCAGCCGGCGGCGGCGACCCGCTGCT
>CBDTUV010000296.1:0-3629 GCA_965363575.1 uncultured Pseudorhodobacter sp.
GAGAAGCGCAAACAACTCTCCGGTCATGAAGGTTTGAAAACTGACCACCTCGCCCGCGCTGACATGGACCCATTTGGAATGGGTGCCGGGCAAACACATCACGCCATCAAAACCCGGCATCAAGGCAAGCGCACCGGCAATCTGCGTTTCCTCGCCACGCATCACATCGGCAGGGGTGTTTTGGCGCAGGCCGGGGGCGATATGGACGGTTAGGCGTGGGTCAATTGTCGCCACGCGGGTCAGCGCATCGGGGGCCACGGGGGGGCAAGGAACCGCGCGATATTTCGCCTCGGCCCAACCTTGGCGAGAGCCGACCATGCCGCAAGCGATGACGGGCGTGGTGTGGTTTGGCGCAAGCCACGGGTCGATCAAGGCCAAAAGGGCGGGTTCAAACTGATCGGGGGACAGGCTGCCCATGCCATCGGTGCTGTCGGTCTGCGCCAAAGGGCCAGCGGCCCCCATCGCGGTGGCGCGCAGATGGGTTGTGCCCCAATCTACGGCGATCCATTCCGGCAGATGGGCGGGCAGATGGGCGGGCGGTTGGGCAAGCGGTTGGGCAGGCTGGCTCATCCGGTCACCGCCACGCCGCCGTCGATCACAAGGGCTTGGCCTGTCATCATTTTGGAACTGTTTGAAGCAAGGAACAGCACACCGCCGACGATATCTTCGGGGGCCAGCGCGTCCTTTAGGCATTGGCGGTCAAGGTGGGCGGCCAAGCCTTCGGGGGTGACCCAAAGGTCTTTTTGTTTTTGCGTCAGCACCCAACCGGGGGCGAGCGCGTTGACGCGAATACGGTCCGGGCCAAATTCCCGCGCAAGGCTGCGCGACAAGCCG
Organism: uncultured Pseudorhodobacter sp.; assembly: GCA_965363575.1. Lineage (GTDB taxonomy): Bacteria > Pseudomonadota > Alphaproteobacteria > Rhodobacterales > Rhodobacteraceae > Pseudorhodobacter. Next base: position 835 of record CBDTUV010000296.1, read on the forward strand.
TTGATCGCGGAATTGGCGGCGGTGTAAAGTGGATAGCCAGCGTTCCCCATCATGTAGCTAATGGACGAGAAATTGATGATCGAGCCACCGCCTGCCGCCTTCATCCCCTTCACCACCGCTTGGGCGGTAAAGAAATAGGCCTTCAGGTTGATATCCATCATCCAAGTGTAAAAGTCCTCGGTCACCTCGGCCGTGGAATGGCGTTTGTCATTGGCGGCGTTGTTGACCAGCGTGGTGATGGGACCATGTGCGCCTGCGGCCTGCGCGATGGCGGCTTGCAGTACGGGAACATCGGTGATGTCGCACGGGATGAACAACGGGCGGTTGCCGGTGGTTTCATCCATCTCTTCGACAAATGCCGAGGCGTCCGAGCGTTGGACAAAGGCCACCTTTGCCCCTTGGCGCAGGAACCCTTCGGTCAAGGCGGCACCGATGCCAGACCCACCACCAGTGATAAACACGGATGCGCCGTTCAGGTCGGGATAAGTTGCGGTCATGGCTGGCTCCGTTTGTAATCGTTCGGGGTTGGATTATTGGCGGGTGCCTTCAAGCACCCACATGGTTTCGGGAAAATGCCACGGCAAGGTCACGCCGTGATGCATCAAATACTGGCCCGACAAGGCCAGCGGCCCGGATTTCAGCGCAGGTGTTCCGCGTGACAGGCCGGGGGCCGTGCTGCGGTTGATCAGGTCAATACGGTAGGTCGCCGCCGGGTCCAACCCCGTCAATCGCAACGGGCGGGGCGATATTTGGGCCGAGGTTGCGGCCTTGCCTGCAAAGGCGACAAAACGGCTGCCACCCTGGGCAAGCTGCTGTTCGGCAATCACCGCTGGGTCTGCACTGTCCAATCGCAAGATATCGGCGCGCATCATCCAATCACGGTTGGCTTTCCACCAAGCGGTCACATCGGTCAGCACCTTTGCCTCATGGTCCGTCAACTCACGCGGGTCCATTTCAAATCCCATGTGTCGTTGGGCCGCAACCCAAGCCCGCATGGAAATATCAATCGTGCGGCCAGAGGTGTGGCAATGGCGTGGGCCAACGTGGCTGCCCGTTACGCTGGCAGGCAAGAACAGGGCGGCATCATGTTGGATGCGCAAACGTTCCAGCGCATCGTTGCTGTCAGACAGCCATACCCGCTGGGTCCGTTTCAGGATGCCAAAGTCGATACGCCCGCCACCCGACGCGCAGCTTTCAATCTCGACCAATGGGAAATCGGCGCGCAGGCGGTCGATCAGTGCATAAGACCCACGGGTTTGCGCGGCATCGGGCATCGGCAAAACGCGGTTATGGTCCCATTTGATATAGTCAATCGCATGGGTAGCAAGAATGGCGGACATGCGATCATACAGGAAATCGCGCACCTCAGGCAGCGCCATGTTCAGCGCCTTTTGTTGGCGGCCAAGGGTTTGATCCTCGCTCCCCAGCGCCCAATCAGGGTGGGCGCGGTGGATGTCGCTGTCGGGGTTGATCATCTCAGGCTCAAACCACAGACCAAAGGTCATACCAAGGCCGTGGACATGATCTATAAGCGGCGTCAGGCCATCGGGGTATTTGCGTTTGTCCACGGTCCAATCCGACAAGGACCGCGTGTCATCATCGCGGGTGCCGAACCAACCGTCATCCAGCACAAAACGCTCTGCGCCCAGCTTGGCGGCACGGTCTGCGATGTCTTTGAGCACGGGCAGTTTGTGGTCGAAATACACCGCCTCCCAGCAGTTGTAATGCACAGGGCGCGGGCGGTCTGGGTGGGGCATCGTGACGATACGGTCGCGGACATGGCGCTGAAACGCCACAGCACAACCATTCAGGCCGGTATTGGAATAGGTGATATACAACGGCGCTGTGCGAAACTGCGTGCCGGGGGCGGTTTCCATACGGGCGGCATGGCCGAACTGCACCTGCCTGCGACCATCGGGCAATTCTTCGGCCAGCATACGGTGACCACCCGACCAGCCGTAGTGAAAGGCATAGGCCTCGCCTTGGCAGTTGGTGGTGCCGCGGGTGGGAATGATCAGACCGGGGAAATGTTCATGCCCGGTGCGGCCCGTGCGGTTTTCGCGGTAGCGCATACCCGCAGACCACGGGGTGCGCGACAGTTGAAACTCGCCACACCAGCGGCCCGACACGTCAATCATTTCATCCGACAATTGGGGCGCGGGCAGAACGGGGGCGGCCAGCCAATGCAGATGCACAGGGCGATCGGCTGTCAGTGTGGTTTCGCAGGTGATGACATGGGTTTCCAGATCAGCAGTGAAGTTGAACGTCAGGCCGATGCGCGCCTCATCATCGCGGTACATCAGGTGCAGGCCGGTGCCATCCTCGCGCGCCTCGGCAAAGCAGAATTTGGGCAGCATTGGCGTGCTGTCCGTGTCGCGCAGAATAAGGCCGGGTTGTCCGGGAAAGCTGCGCGATGCTTCGGGGCACAGCGACAGGTCAGGGTTTTCATCCAACATCCCGCCCGTCACATCCAACGCATTGGCGGCCAGCAGGGTTTCCAGATTTTCATCATCTGGCAGCGCCGCACCCCAATAGACACATTCGGGCAAGCGGCCACGCGTTGCTGCCAGCACCAGCGTTTGCTGGCCATCATCAAGGCGCCAGTGTTGGATCACTTTACCGCCCCAAGTGTTAGCCCTGCGATGAAGTGTTTTTGCATCAGGAAAAACATCAGCACAGGTGGCAACGCCGCCAAAATGGACCCGGCCGACACCAAATGCCACGCCGCAACCCATTGACCATTCAACGACGACAGGCCTGCGGTAATCGGCTGGGTCTCCTTGGTGGTGGTCAAA
>CBDTUV010000297.1:0-3601 GCA_965363575.1 uncultured Pseudorhodobacter sp.
GCCGTATGACTGTACGACCTAACGGTCACCAAAGACCGAGATACACCAAGGGAGAGATAAATGAAATTCACCAACCTAGCCATGACCGCCGCCGCTTTGGCGCTGTCGACCACCGCAGCCTTTGCAACAACCGGCTGTGACGACGGCGAAGTCAAAATCAAGTTTGCCCATGTGACCAATGGCGACAAGCACCCAAAGGGTATTGCAGCCCAGATGTTTGCCGACCGCGTGAACACCGAGATGGACGGCAAAGCCTGCGTTGAAGTGTTCCCGAACTCGACCCTTTATGATGACGACCAAGTGCTAGAGGCGATGCTGCAAGGTGACGTGCAGCTGGCCGCACCGTCCTTGTCCAAGTTTGAAACCTTTACCAAGGTTTTCCAGATTTTCGATCTGCCGTTCATGTTCAAAAACATCGCAGCGGTTGATGAGTATCAAAACTCGGAAACCGGGAAGGCGATGAAAGATTCCATGACGCGCCGCGGTTTGCAGGGGCTGGAGTTCTGGCACAACGGCATGAAGCAGTTTTCGGCCAACAAGCCGCTGCTTTTGCCAACCGATGCTGCGGGTCTGAAGTTCCGCGTGCAGCCGTCTGACGTGATCGTTGCACAGATGGAAGCGCTGGGCGCATCGGCACAGCCAATGGCATTTGCCGAAGTGTATGGCGCGTTGCAGACCAAGGTTGTGGACGGTCAGGAAAACACATGGTCCAACATTCGTGGCCAGAAGTTTTTTGAAGTGCAAGACGGCACCACCGAAACCAACCACGGCCTGATCGACTATATGGTTGTGGCGTCGGTTGATTGGCTGGATAGCCTTGACCCAGCCGTGCGTGAGCAGATGACCACGATCCTGAACGAAGTGACGGTTGAGCGGAACGCGGCCGTGAACGAGGTGGATCTGGCCGCACGACAGGCGATTTTGGACACCGGCGCGGTTATTCGCGAACTGACACCCGAGCAGAACCAGGCTTGGGTTGACGCGATGAAGCCGGTTTGGGCCAAGTTTGTGGATGGTGTTGGCCAAGAGAACATTGACGCCGCACAGGCGATCAACGCCAAGCACTAAGGCAAAATACGGCGCGCAGGGCAAACCTTGCGCGCCGTTGCCAAAACGGGTTGCGGCTATGCCAGTGCAGACCGTCTTACACGTCCTTGGGAGGGGATAAGATGAGCGCGAAATATGCGCCCCAAACGGCCTTGGGCCGGGTAATCAACACATTTGAAGAAACCGCCATCGCCGTGATTTTGGGGCTGATGACGTTGCTGACCTTTGCCAATGTGGTGATGCGCTATGTGTTCAACAGTTCCATCTTTTGGGGGTTTGAATTTACGCTGTCGCTGTTTGCGTGGCTGGTTTTGCTTGGCATGTCCTATGCCGTCAAGGTCACGGCGCATTTGGGCGTTGATGCGGTTATCACCATGTTTCCCAGCAAAACCCGGCGCATTCTGGCGCTGATCTCGGTGGTGCTGTGCTTGATCTATGCCTATTTGTTGCTGAAAGGCGCGTGGGATTATTGGGCGCCTTTTGCCGGGTTTCAGCAAACCAGTGGGCGCTGGCTGCCGTTCTATCTGGGTGAGGGGCAATGGACATCCGACTTCTTCATCAAAACCCGTGATCAGGGTTGGTATGTGACCGAAACCATCCCGATGCCGGATTGGCTGCGGTTCATTGAAGGCACGTTCAACGCGGGCGAGGCCTATGATAAATTCCCGCGCTTTATCCCTTATTTCATGCTGCCCTTTGGCTGTGCCTTGCTGCTGTTCCGCTTTGCCCAAGCCGGGTGGGAGATTGTGCAAGGCAAGCGCGACGGCTTGATTGTCAGTCATGAAGCCGAGGACGCGATCAAAGACGTCCGCCATATGAACGCAGAGGACTGAGTTATGGAAATTATTCTGCTGTTCACGATGGTGGTCGGCTTTATGCTGATCGGCGTGCCGATTTCGGTATCGCTGGGCCTAAGCTCTATTTTATTTTTGTTAGCGTTTTCAGATACATCGCTCGCGTCTATCGCGCAGACTTTGTATCAGGCGATGGAAGGTCACGCGACCTTGCTGGCCATTCCGTTCTTTATCCTTGCCTCGACATTCATGTCGACGGGGGGCGTGGCGAAACGGATCATTCGTTTTGCGATTGCGTGTGTGGGGCATTTGCCCGGCGGTTTGGCGATTGCGGGCGTGTTCGCTTGTATGCTGTTTGCCGCCCTGTCCGGATCTTCGCCTGCAACGGTGGTGGCGATTGGGTCCATTGTCATCGCGGCGATGCGGCAGGTTGGGTATTCCAAGGATTTTGCGGCCGGCGTTATTTGTAACGCAGGTACCTTGGGCATTTTGATCCCGCCATCGATTGTGATGGTGGTTTATGCGTCGGCGACCGATGTGTCGGTGGGGCGGATGTTCTTGGCGGGCGTTATTCCGGGGTTGCTGGCAGGCTTTATGCTGATGGCCACAATTCTGGTGATCGCCATTGTCAAAAACCTGCCCAAAGGCGATTGGAACGGCTGGGGCGAGGTTTGGTATTCGTTCCGTGATGCGTTCTGGGGCTTGATGCTGATCGTGATCATCATGGTCGGCCTGTACGGTATTCCCGGCATCACCAGCGGGATTTTCACCCCGACCGAGGCGGCAGCGGTTGCGGCGGTCTATGCGTTCTTTGTGGCGAACTTTATCTACCGCGATATGGGGCCGCTTTACCGCGATGGCGACAACGGGAATACGATGTTGTGGCACAAGCCCCAAGCCTTGATCACCAGCTTTTTCCACCGTGACACCAAGGCCGCGCTGTTTGAGGCGGGCAAGCTGACCATCACCTTGATGTTCATCATCGCCAACGCCCTGATCCTAAAGCATGTGCTGACGGATGAGCAGATCCCGCAAAAGATTACCGAGGCGATGCTGGGCGCAGGCTTTGGCATGATCACCTTCCTGATCGTGGTGAACATCATTCTGCTGATCGGGGGGCAGTTCATGGAACCCTCGGGCCTTATCCTGATCGTCGCACCCTTGGTGTTCCCCATCGCGATGGAGCTGGGGGTGGACCCGATCCATCTGGGCATCATCATGGTGGTGAACATGGAAATCGGGATGATCACGCCGCCGGTGGGGTTGAACCTGTTTGTCACATCGGGCGTGGCGGGTATGCCGATCATGCGGGTAGTGCGGGCGTCCTTGCCGTTCCTTGCGGTGCTGTTCGTGTTCTTGATCATGATCACCTACATCCCGATTTTGTCGACATGGTTGCCGACATCCGTGATGGGGCCGGAAACAGTGATCAAGTAGCGGTTTGGCGGGGGCATCATGCGGGTTGCGTGTTTAGGCGCGGGGTATTTCAGCGCCTTTCACCATGAGGCATGGCAGCGTTTGCCGGGCATTTCAGTCGTGGGCGTGGCGGATACAGATATCGCCCGCGCCACGGCCACCGGGCTGCCTGCCTTTGCGGGGCTAGAGGCAATGCTGGCCGTGGTGGCCGCCGATATTGTTGATATCGCCACCCCGCCCGCCAGCCATCTGGCCGCGATCCGTGTGGCGCTGACATACAAACCGCGCGCGATCATTTGCCAAAAGCCGTTTTGCACAGGGCTTGATCAGGCACGCGAGGCTGT
>CBDTUV010000298.1:0-3601 GCA_965363575.1 uncultured Pseudorhodobacter sp.
CCCGCCTTACGCTCGCCCAAACCCCCGCGAAAGGCCCCGCCATGCCCACCGAAATCACCATCCGCCCCCTCACCGCCGCCGATCACCCCGAATGGCGCCGTCTTTGGACCGCCTATCTGGAGTTCTACGAAACCACGGTCCCTGAGGAGGTTTATGACACTTCTTTCGCCCGGCTGCTTTCCCCCGATGCAAACGAATACCAATGCCTGATTGCAGAAATTGACGGCATCCCCGTAGGCCTCGCGCATTATCTGTATCACCGCTTTATGTGGACGGTGGCCGATACCTGCTATCTGATGGACCTGTTCACCGACCCCGGATTGCGCGGCAAAGGGGTGGCGCGGGCGTTGATCGCGGCGGTGCATGCGGCGGCCAAGCGGGACGGCATATCAACCACCTATTGGAACACCCAAGGCACCAATGTCACGGCCCGCAAGATCTATGATCAGGTCGCAACCCTGACGCCGTTTTTGACCTATGAAAAAACCGATTAGGCCTGTGTTGGGCTTGGCCGTGGGCGGCGCTCAGTACTGCGCGTACGCATTAACAAACAGTTAAAAAAAATCACAAAATCGTTTGGTATCAATAGCTTGTAAAAACGTCCGCGCGCGATTCCGCACGCGCGGACAGGGTGTTTTCAGGCCTTAAAGCTTGGCCAAAGCCTGCTCCAGATCGCCAATAATATCGGCCACATCCTCAATCCCGATCGACAAACGCAGCGTATCCGGGGCAGCGCCAGCCGCCTTTTGCTGGGCCTCAGAAAGCTGGCGATGGGTGGTCGAGGCGGGGTGAATAACCAAGCTGCGGGTGTCGCCCAAATTGGCCACATGACTGAACAAAGCAAGGTCAGACACCATCTTCACGCAGGCCTCATACCCGCCCTTCAAAGACACCGTAAACAGCCCGCCAGCCCCTTTCGGACACACGCTCGCAATCCGCTTTTTATAAGGAGAGCTGTCCAGCCCCGCATAGGTCACCTTCTCAACCTTCGGGTGCTTTTCCAGCCATTCCGCGACCTTCTGCGCGTTTTCCACATGCCGCGCCATCCGCAAAGACAGGGTTTCGATCCCCATCAAAGTATAATGCGCGCCTTGGGGGTTCATCGTCATGCCCAGATCCCGCAACCCAATCGCGATGGAATGGAAGGTAAAGGCCATGCCGCCCAGTGCTTCATGAAACTTCAACCCGTGATAGGCAGGCTCTGGCTCGGACAGGCTGGGGAATTTGCCCGATGCGGACCAGTCGAAATTGCCGCTATCGACCACACAGCCCCCGGTCACGGTGCCGTTTCCGGTCAGGTATTTCGTGGTGGAGTGGACCACCAAAGTCGCCCCCAGTTTGATGGGCTGGCACAGATAAGGCGTGCCGCTCGTGTTGTCGACGATCAAGGGCAGACCCGCCTTGTCGGCCACTTTTGCGATCGCTGGAATATCCGTGATATAGCCGCCGGGGTTCGCGATGCTTTCGCAGAAAAACGCGCGGGTGTTGTCATCCACCGCCGCCGCAACCGCATCCAGATCATCGAAATCGACGAACTTCGCCGACCAGCCAAACTTGCGGATCGTATTGGTGAACTGCTGGATCGTGCCACCATAAAGTCGCGTGGACGCGATCACATTGCAGCCCGGTTGCATCAGGGGAAACAGCGACATAATTTGCGCCGCGTGACCAGACGAGCAGCAAACCGCCCCAACGCCGCCTTCAAGTGCGGCAATCCGTTCGCCCAACGCGGCCACGGTTGGGTTGGTCAGGCGGGAATAGATATAGCCCACCTCAGCCAGATTAAACAACGCAGCCGCGTGATCGGCATCGCGAAACACATAAGCGGTGGTCTGATAAATCGGCACCTGCCGCGCGCCTGTTGCCGGGTCGGGGCGTGCGCCCGCGTGGATTTGTAAGGTGTCGAAGCTATAGTTTGCCGTGTCGGACATGCGTTTTCCCTTGATTTGCGGTGCAAAAGCCTAATTCCGCGCGACGTTAGGGCAAAGCTTTGCGCAGCACAATTGGCGGTTTTGCAAATATCACCCAGCCCGCGTAGCCGTTTTCCCGATGAATTGCGCAGGGCAGGGATGACATTCCGTAAAACCCGCTCGGCGAGAAAAAGCTGATAGGCAAAACCAGCATTTGCCAGAATTGCAGCACAAAGTTAAGGAGACAGCGCTGTGGCAAGGAGAACCTGATGGTCATGATTAATCGCCGTTTTGCTATTTTGGGAATGGTGGCAGCTGTGTCTGGCTGTGCCGGGGCCGGTTCAGGCGATCAGCGCAGGAAAGGTCGGCGTGGGTATGGCGGGGCGTTTAACCCGCCGCTGCACGCCAATGAAACGCCTGAATTACGGCAGCTCATCAACAAATATGCCGACCTGAACGAGGTGCCGCGCGGGCTGGTGCACCGTGTCGTCATTCGCGAAAGTCGTCACCGGCCTGGTGCGCGCAATGGCCCTTACTTCGGGATGATGCAGATTTTGCCTGCAACCGCGCGCGGGATGGGGTTTGCCGGGCCAGACGTTGCCCTTTTGGATGCCGAAACCAATCTGAAATTCGGGGTTAAATATTTGCGCGGGGCGTGGCTTTTGGCTGATGGCAATTTTGATACGGCGGTCAACTGGTACTCTAAGGGCTATTATTACGAGGCGAAGCGCCGCGGCATGCTGCGAGAAACGGGGCTGCGCAGCTAAAGTACCCCGCAGTCTTGGGGTGCGCCGTGTTGCGAGTGGTTCGCAAAGTGATTGACATTGAGAACCATTCGCAATAAATAGATCTTATGAAACACGCATCCCTCATTTCGCGCCGCAGTTTGCTGGCGGCTTTGCCTACGCTCTTTGCGTTGCCTGCCGTATCTTGGGCCAGTGATGCGCCCAAAATTGTGGCGACCACAGGCATGATTGCGGATGCGGCGCGCCGGATCAGCGGGGGCGATGTCACGGCCTTGATGGGACCGGGGATAGACCCGCACAGCTATCGCCAAACCCGCAGCGATATTGCAGCGCTTGTGCGTGCGGACCTTGTGCTGTGGCACGGGCTGCGGCTCGAGGCGCAGCTGGTTGATTTTATGACAGATTTATCGCGCCGCGTGACAGTGGTGCCGGTCGCCGAGGCGATTGACAAAGACAAGCTGCTGGCATGGGCAGGCTTTCCCGACCATCACGACCCCCATGTTTGGATGGACCCGATTTTGTGGTTGCAGGCCGTCACGGCGGTTGAGGCCGCGCTAGTAGCCCTTGCGCCAGACCGGGCCGATACCTTTGCCACCAACGCAACTGCCTACCGCGATGAGATTACAGCGCTGGATGCCTATGCCCGCGATGTGCTGGGCAAGGTGCCGCCTGAAGCGCGCGTGCTGGTCACGGCCCATGATGCATTTTCCTATTTTGGCCGCGCCTACGGGTTCGAAGTTGAGGGGATTCAAGGCATTTCGACCGAGAGCGAGGCTGGATTGGCCCGCATTGGCGAGCTGGTCAATATGCTGGTTGCCCGCAAGATCAAGGCGGTTTTTGTCGAAAGCTCGGTCCCGGACCGCGCGATGCGGGCGTTGGTTGAAGGGGCTGCGGCGCAAGGCCATAGCGTGGTCATCGGCGGAGAGTTGTTTTCAGACGCAATGG
>CBDTUV010000299.1:0-3555 GCA_965363575.1 uncultured Pseudorhodobacter sp.
ATCGTCAAAGACACCACGCCAAAGGACCACTCATGAAACGCCTCATCGAAAAAGGTCTGATGTTCGGGAACTTGGTAGAGGTGAACTCGCCCGCCCTTATTGAGCGGTACAACCGCGCGCTTGAACATCTGGCGGGCAAACGCACCACCCTCACTGATTTCCACATCGACATCTCAGGCTACTCGCCAGAGGTCGGGGATGAGCTGGGCGATGACCGCTACCTCAACCCCAATGGCTGCAACCGCCAGTTTATCTTGCTGACCACGGCGCAAAAAACCGCACCCTTGCTCAACGTCACCTTCTCCACCTCGCGCGGCGTGCTGCGCCAATTCATCGACGCGAATGAGGCGCAATTGTTCGCCCTGACCGCCCGCGATGCCGTGGCGGGGGAGCTGGCCAATAGCGTGTATGAGGTGTCAAACCCCGCCCGCCTGCTGGATATTCGCCGCATCACGATAGAGGCGGATACGATTGGCGGCCATGTCGCCGATGCCGCAAAACTGGGCCAGATGATCGACCGGTTTCGCACCCAACCGAACGGCTGGCGCGATGATGTGCTGATCGCCGATATGATCGGGCTGGCCAAACGCACCGGCGATGTGACCCGCGTGCCGATCACCTTGCCGAAAATGGCGTTTGAACAGGCCAATTTTTGGACCTCACATTTCGGCGGCCTTTATGTGTTTCGCAGCGCCAAACTGCCTGCCGTGATCTCGGTTTTGCCTGCGGCGTCATTGGGGGATGTGCCGATTGCGCAAGTGATGGACATTTCCAACCGCAACATGATCGCGGATTGGTTGGAAAAGAACGGCCTTGTCGAACCCATCGTCAAGGCGCGCGGCATGGATTGCGCTGCGGTTCTGCGCCAAAAGATGGACTTTATTCTGGTTGATGTGGCCGATGCGCTGAACCTTGATCTTGGGGCAGCCACCCGCAACGACCTGCGCAAAATCGCCCAGCGTTTGGGCGCTGATCTGCCCGAGGAATTTCGCGGCCTTGCCCGCCTGCTGGCTTGGGTCGAAGGGGGCGGGGATTGGCCGCGCATCACCTCGGAACACCCTGCCTATTTCTACACCCTGCGCGCGCGCGCCCATGCCGACCGCGATCTGGTCAACATGCTGCTGGCCCAACTCGCCCCCTTGGATGTGCGCCAGATGTTCATCACCCACAAGGAACTGTTTTACGCCAGCTATGCCCGCTGGTCCGACCGCAAGCGCGGCTATGTTGCTGATTTTCTGGAACGAGAGTATCAAGTGGATAAGGCAGGCGCGCGAACCGCTTTGTTTGGCCCCGAACCCGGTATGGATGTCACCGAGCGACCCGAGCCAAAACCCAACCCCTCAATGACCGACCTTGTCGGCCCTTGGGGCTCTGTCCGAAAGGCCCGCCGATGATTGGTATGATCCGCCTTGCTGTCTTTGGCTTTCTGGGCCTGACCATCCTGTATTTTCTGGTCAGTATCTATTCCCGCTCTACCCAGCGAGAGGAGCTGGAGAAGGAGTGGGATGCAGCCCAAGGCCCCGGCGAGCGTGATGATTTTATCGCCGCAGGCATGGTCGCCTATGAAAAAGGCCTGCGCAAAAAGCTGATCTGGTTGGTCTATGTCATCCCGACCTTGGCCGTGATAGCAGCCATCTACCTGTTGAATTTCGCCTGAAGGAAAACACCCATGCGCTATGTAAAATGGACCTTTTTCACGATCATCGCAGTCTTGCTGTTTTCGTTCTTTCATTACACGCTGCCGCAGCATGATATCGTGCGCGTCGTCGGCACCGAAAACCGCCGCATCGACTTTGGCGAAAACTCGTTCTTTTGGGCCTCGCCCGATGTCGGCACCTCCGCCGGCACCAACCGCGATGTGCGCTTTATCAATGCCGAATTTCCCAACGGCAAAATCATCGTCTACCGGAATGAGGATACTGGCTGGGGCTGGCCGCCTTATTTCAAGCTCGACAGCTCCAACCTTCAGGCCGAGGCGCAGGCCCTCATTTCCAATGACAAGGTCAACCCAACATGGGTGTCCATCACCCATTACGGCTGGCGCAACGAGTTCTTTACCATCTATCCCAATGCCATCACAGCGACCCAAGTTGCAGGTCCCGATGTCCGCATTATCCCGTGGTTCAACATCTTTTTCTTTATCGTTTTGGCCGGGATTTTGCTGTTGCTATGGCGCATGTGGGCGCAGTTTCGCGAACGCACTATTGACCCCACGCTGGAAAGCATTGGCGATACGATAGATGAAATTGACGACCGCGCCGATGGTCTTTGGGCACGGTTCAAGGCGTGGCTTGCGACATGGACAGGCAAGCCTCGGCGCTAGGTTGGTAAATAGGATTGCCGCTTAGGCCTTTTGTCGCGTAACCTGCGGCAATATTGGCAAAGATTGGCACTTAGTGCAGGGTAGTGCGTGGTATGGATGAGCTTGAAATGATGATCACCCTCGCCGGTCTGGCGGTTTTGCTGATCATCGTGATCGTGCCTTACCTGTTCTTTTCGCACCTTGGCCTGAAATCCAAAACCCGAAAATTGGAAGAGTTGGTCAAGCGTTTGCAATCCGATTTGGCGCGCTTGGCCCCAGCCGCCAGCCCATCCCCTAAACCCGTCCCCCAAACCGAAACCGCAGCGCCCGATGCACAGATCGCATCCTCCGACCCAACACCAAGCCCTTGGCCCAGCGCCCCACCACAACCCGCCAATGCCCCGCGCGCCCAAGACGCCCAAACCCCCGCAGCCTTTGTGTTCAAGCCTGATTTGGTTGACAAACTGACCGCTTGGCTGCGCGAAAACTGGGTGCTGGCCATTGCCGCCGCCTCATTGGCGTTGGCAGGTGTGTTCATGGTGCAATACGGCATCGAAAACGGCCTGCTCACCCCGTTCTGGCGTGTCATGGGCGCGCTTGCTTTTGGTGCAGCCTTGATCGCGGGGGGCGAATATATCCGCCGGAAGTCGGGCGATGAGACCCACGATGGTGATACCACAGGGGCGACCCAATCGCTGCCCTCGGTCCTGTCAGGGGCTGGCATTGTTGTGCTTTATGTGGCGGTCTTTGGCGCACGCTCGCTTTACGGGCTGATCGGGCCTACCACCACCTTTGCAGGCCTTGGGGTCGTGTCGGCGATCGCCTTGGTCTTGGGCTGGTTTTCGGGTCCGGTTCTGGCAGCGGTCGGTATCTTGGGCGCGTCCCTTGCGCCCTTTATCACCGGCAGCGATTCTGACAATTCATGGATGGTGCATTACTACCTCGCCATGGTCGCGGCAGTCGCCTTGGGCATTGATACGGTAAAGCGTTGGGCGTGGATTTCCGCGCTTGGCCTGATCGCCACGCTAACCGGCAGCGCCGTTTTGTGGTTGGCCAAGGGTGCGGATTTGCACTTCCTTGGTGGCGCACTACTGACCACCTTCGCCGCCTTTGCCATCCCCGAACGTGGGCTGATCCCGCGCCAGTCGGGGGCGTCTTTCCTTGATACTCTGCTCAGCCGTGGCAAGCTGCGGCCCGAATTTCCCACCCGTCTAACCTTTGGCACCACGCTTGTGGCCACTGGCGCCGCCCTT
>CBDTUV010000300.1:0-3541 GCA_965363575.1 uncultured Pseudorhodobacter sp.
TGTGGATTGAAGGCGATGGCTATGCGCTGCCCGCAACCCTACGCCCCCCCCCGAAGCCGAGGACGCCGTCATGAAAACCGCCCTTGCCAGCCGCGCGACGCCCTATTTGTTCTTGGCGCCTGCTGCCATTGTGATGGCGGTCGCGCTGTTTTATCCGATTGGCTACATGGTTTGGGCCAGTTTTTTGAACTGGAACCCCAGTCAGCGGATTGGTGAGGCGGATTTCGTAGGCCTGCGCAACTACGCCTATTTGCTGACCAATGAGGCGTTTCATGAAAGCTTGTGGGTCACGATCAAATTCGCCGCTATCGTTGTGCCATTAGAGATGTTTTTGGGCGTCGGCTTGGCCCTGCTGCTGGACCGAGAAATGCGCGGCATGTCGGTGCTGCGGACTATCTTTATCCTGCCGATGATGATTGCGCCCATCGTTGTGGGCCTGATGTGGCGCTATATGTACCACCCCACGGTTGGCATTTTTAACCGCACGCTCACCTCAATGGGGTTTGAACCGATGCCGTGGCTGTCAGACGGATCTTGGGCTTTTGCGTCAATAGTGATTGCCGATGTGTGGCAGTGGACGCCGTTTATTTTCATCTTGTCACTGGCCGCGCTGCAATCCTTGCCCCGTTCCGCGATGGAGGCGGCGCGGATTGATGGCGCGTCGGGCTGGCAGTTGATGCTTTATATCAAGCTGCCGTTGATGTTGCCGGTGCTGATTGTGACCTCGCTGCTGCGGTTGATTGATGCGTTCAAGGTGCTTGAGGTGATTTTGGTGCTGACCAATGGCGGGCCGGGCCTGTCGACCGAAATTTTGGCCCTGCGCATTTCGCGCACCGCGTCAGAGTTTCGCGAATTGGGGACGGCGGCCGCAATGTCCAATCTTTTGCTAATTATGTTGATGGTGCTGACCATTGCGATGTTCGTCTATTCCAAAGTTGTAGAGGTCCGCGCCGCCCGTTTGCGCGCCGCCGTGTCAGAGGATATGTAACCATGGCAAGCGCCCCGCAAACCAAAACCAACCCCGCGTTTTACGCGCTATTGGCCGCGATGATCGTGATGTCGACCGGGCCGATTGTCTTGATGCTCGCGACCTCGCTAAAGCTGAATGTTGAGATTATGTCCGACAGTTCCAGCCTGATTTTCATGCCGACCCTGCGCAATTATGAGGCGGCCTTGTGCGATTTTCTGCCCTATCAGGTCGAAGGGCTTAGCCGTTGTGACCCGACTTTTGGCCGCTCGCTTGCCAACTCGCTCATCATTGCGACCGTATCTACCGCGCTGACCTTGGTGCTGGGCTGTATGGCGGCCTATGCCTTGGTGCGGTTCCGGTTTTTGGGCCGCGATTCCCTGTCATTGGCGGCCTTGGTGATGCGGATGGTGCCGCCTGCGGTGCTGTTGGTGCCGGTGTTCGGCATCTGGACCTATCAGTTTCAGATCGACGGCACCCGCGCAGGCATTATCCTTGTTTATGTCGCGATGAACCTGCCCTTTGTGATCTGGATTTTGCAAAGCTTTATCGTCCAAGTCCCGATTCAACTAGAGGAAGCGGCGCGGATGGATGGGGCAGGGCCGTTCCAGACCTTTTTCCTTGTGGTTTTGCCCTTGATCAAACCGGGGCTGGCGGCAGCGTCTATTTTCACCTTTCGGGTTGCATGGAATGAGTTTTTGCTCGGCAACGCCTTGTCAGACCGCAACAGCCGTACCGTGCCGGTGACCATCGTGAACTCGCTGACAGAATATGATATTGACTGGGGCGTGATCATGGCGACAGGGATGCTGTTGGCGATCCCGCCGATCATCTTTACCTTTATCGCATCCAAACAGATTATCACCGGCATGACGGCTGGTGCGGTGAAAGGCTAGGCGATGTTGAACTGGTTGCTAAGTCCGGTTGACCCGTCACGCGTGCATGAGGTTGGGGCGCTGGTGTCATGGCATGCGCGGTCAATGGTGCTGGCTTGGGGCGTTTTGGTGCCGGTGGGCATTGTGGCCGCGCGCTATTTCAAAGTGACCCCCAAGCAGCCTTGGCCCGAGCAGTTGGACAGCCATGCGTGGTGGATAACGCACCGTGTGGCGCAATATACTGCGCTGGCCCTGATGGTGCTGGGGTTGGGCCTGATCTTGTCGCTGCCGCAAGAAACCGGGTCTGTGACGCCTTATCTGTGGGTACATCGCCTGATGGGCTGGTCAGCGCTGGCGATGGCGTTGCATCAACTTTTGTCCGGCGTTTTTCGCGGCAGCAAAGGCGGCCCGACCGACCCCGCGGGGCAAATGCGGGGCGATCATTACGATATGACCCCGCGCCGCCTGTTGTTTGAACGCTTGCATAAAACCATCGGTCATCTGGCACTGGCGCTTGCGGTCATTGCGATTTTGACCGGGCTTTGGCAGGCGAACGCGCCCTATGGGCTGTGGATTTTGATCTTGGGCTGGTGGGGTGGTTTGGCGGGCTTTTTGGTGCTGATTGCACCGCGGTTGCGGCGCGTGCCGACCTATCAGGCGATCTGGGGGCCAAGCCCCGAACACCCCGGCAACCGCAGCCAAGATGTTTGACGCAACACGATGCCGCCCTTAGGGTTTGGCACCACGCAAGGAGACGTGCCTATGTCGTTTTTTCAGATTGTGGACCCTGCTTTTGGGAAGTTTGTGCTGGGAAATGCGCCGGTCAAACAACTGGCAACCGGGTTTGATTGGGTCGAAGGTCCGGTGTGGTTTGGCGATGCAAAATGCTTACTGTTTTCCGATATTCCAAACAATAAAATCATGCGCTGGTCGCCCGATCACGGCGTCTCCGTGTACACAGCGCAATCGAATTATGCCAATGGCCACACCCGCGACCGTCAGGGCCGTTTGATCTCGTGCGAACATGGCACGCGCCGCGTGACCCGCACCGAATATGACGGGGCAATCACGGTGATTGCCGACAAGTTTAACGGCAAGCCCTTGAATTCGCCCAATGATGTGGTCGTCAAATCGGATGGCACAATATGGTTCAGTGATCCGCATTACGGCATCATGACCAATTACGAAGGCTTTGCCGCCCCGCAAGAAAACCCCTGTGTCGTCTACCGCGTGACCCCCGATACAGGGGCGATTGAGGTGATGGTTGATGATATGAACTGCCCCAACGGCCTTGCCTTTTCGCCCGATGAACGCTTGCTCTATGTGGCTGACACAGGGCGGATGCATTCCACCGATCCGCAGCATATCCGCGTGTATGACTGTTCGGACAAAGGCAAAATTTCGGGCGGGCGCTTGTTTCACAAGGTGGATCAAGGCTGTTCCGATGGGTTCCGCATCGACACCGATGGCAACCTGTGGTCCTCCGCCGGGGACGGGGTTCATTGCATCGCACCCGATGGGCATCTGATGGGCAAAATCCTTGTGCCCGAACTGGTATCGAACATCTGCTTTGGCGGGCGCGCGAAACATGAACTGTATATCACCGCGACCAGCAGCGTGTACCGCGTGATTTTGAACCGCAAAGGCTGCCAGACTCCCTAAAGCGGTCCTGCGCCTTGGCCACCCCTTATGATCACCG
>CBDTUV010000301.1:0-3501 GCA_965363575.1 uncultured Pseudorhodobacter sp.
ATCTGCGCCACCATATCCGCTTTGATGTGGATCTAATGGCGGCGGATGGGTTTCACCCTGGCCCTGCGGCCTATCAGCTATGGGCCGAACGTTTGGCGCCTTTGCTTTTCTCACCCGACCCACCATGAAAAAAGCCGCACCAATTGGTGCGGCCTTGTTCTAGTCAGGTGTGGCAGATCTTACTTGATCTTGCCTTCCTTATACTCAACATGCTCGCGCTTAACCGGGTCGTACTTACGAACAACCATCTTTTCGGTCATGGTGCGGGCATTCTTCTTGGTCACATAAAAGTGCCCGGTGCCTGCCGTCGAGTTCAGGCGGATTTTGATTGTCGCCGGCTTCGCCATAGTCGTTTCTCCTGCGCGCAAGGGAAACGTATTTTCCCCGCAAAATTCTCTTGAGCCGCGCTTATGCCCATGTCAGCCGTCCGAGTCAACGTGATATTCCCGGTTTTCTGCGGTCTTTTCGCGAAAATCGCGGGCGTTGCGATTTCTATGACAAACACCTGTAAAACAAGCGCTAAACTGCATTAAACGGTGCCTTTATGTCGGCGCTTTTGTCGCGCCAGACCTTAGCTTGGGATAGAGCCTATGAGGTTCTGGTCAAGAAAAGAAGTGCGCGGATGGCCTGTAAGCCGGATTTTGTTCCAGGAGTTGCCTCCCTTCGATGACCATTCCTCTGGGCACGCCATTACTGACGCACTCTAGCTGCCAACCCGGACCTCTGGGCTGATGCGTCCCTGCAGTTGCCCGAAAGCGCGTGCACGAGGTCCCTATTCGGCATTGCTCCGGGTGGGGCTTGCCATGCCAGCCGTGTTGCCACGCCTGCGGTGGGCCTTACCCCGCCGTTTCACCATTCCCCTGACATGCAGGGGTGTCTCTTCTCTGTGGCGCTTTCCCTTGGGTTACCCCAGCCGGGCGTTACCCGGCACCCTTGCCTCATGGAGTCCGGACTTTCCTCGCATGGTGCGGTTTCGCCCGAGTATTACCTTGGGGGACTACGAACCACACGCGGTCATCCGGCCATCCGCGCGAAGTGTGGCTTACGCCTGTGGCGCGCTTTGGTCAACGGACAAGTTTGCAAGGCGTTGGGCAAGCTGGGTATCTACGGCGTCGAGTGGGCCTGTGGCCCAAGGGCGAAAGCGTAGGCGAAAGGCTGTAAGCAACTGACCGTCAGTCGCACCGGCGGGATAGCCCGCGCGCAAGGCAGCTGTGCGAAACTGGTCTGGGCCAAGGTCTGGGCAAATATCTGCGCCCCCTGCCCCAAGGTCGGGCCAAACCGCCAGCCCCGCGCGGGCCAAGCGCTGCCAATCAAACCGCGCGCCGGGGTCCGACTTGCGCCCCGGTGCCATGTCAGAATGGCCGATAACGCCTGCAGGCGAAATGGACCAACGCGCCATGATGCCTGAAATAAGTGCCTCAAGTGCCGTCATTTGCGGCTCGGGGAAGGGTTCAAACCCATCATTGGCAAGCTCTATCCCGATAGAACGCGAATTTATATCCGACAGCCCGCGCCATTGCCCAGCGCCAGCATGCCACGCCCGCGCGCTTTCATCCACCAGCGCGTGGACAGTGCCGTCATAATCAATCAGATAATGCGCAGAAACCTCAAACGCAGGGTCGCACAGGCGCGCAGACGCCGCATCGCAGCTTTCCATCGCAGTGTAATGGATGACGACAAATTCGGGCTGCAAGCCCCCGCGCCGTTTGCCAAAATTCGGAGACAACGGCACAGGCTGGCTTATTTCAATGCGTTGCGGAACGGGCGCGGGTCCCAACCACAGGCAAAACCATCGCCATCCGGGTCAAGCCCGCCACGGTCTTTTTGCGGCCCGCCATCGTTCAAAAACGCTTCTTGTGCCAGATCGGGCGAGGCGTATTTTGCGCAGGCCACCAACGGGTCGCGTTGAAACAAACCGCCGCGCTTGTACAGCTGCACGCCGGGTGCATTGGTCGTCGACAATGCGAATTGAACGATATTTGTACCGTTGCTACCATCGCGCTGCGGCAAGGCGGTGGGGGCAATCACCTCATACTGTGCGCGCTGTTTGGCAAGGCGTTCGGCATCGCTGGCAATCGACTCGCGCGAAGAAACCGCGCTGAAGTCCTGCTCATCCGAAATACGGGCGGCGCCGGTCATTTCGCCGCCTTCTTGCTGGATCCCGGCAGGCGCATTGCCACGTGGGCGGTTGGCAACCACGGAAGACGGCGCGGGAGGCGTTTGACCAATCACCCGGCCTGTTTGCGGCCCCGTTTGTGTTCCCGCATTGTTGATCGCCGCCCCAACCGCATCGGTCGAAAAGGTGGGTCGCGCATTCAGCGGCTGGCCTGCGGGTGGTGCCAAGCCTGCTTCACGTTGGCGCACATAGTCGGAATAGCTACCAAACCCAACGCCTGACCCGCTGTCAGGAACGGTTGGCGCGCAGGCGGACAAGGCCAAAAGGGCCACAAGAACTTTAGACGTATGCATGCACCACTCCGGCAGTCTTTGAATTATGAACGGGATTACCACCATTTCCCCGGTTTGGCCACAAAACCTGCGGCTTGCTCCAGCACATAGGCGTGATTTAGCAGACCCGCCTCATCCCAAGGCTTGCCGATCAGCTGCAGCCCCAAAGGCAGACCCTGCGCATCAACGCCCACCGGCACCGAAATTCCGGGCAGACCTGCAAGGTTGACGGTCACGGTGAACACGTCATTCAGATACATCTGGATCGGGTCCGCATTGGCCATATCGCCCAGACCAAAGGCGGCAGATGGGGTAGCGGGCGTCAAAATCGCATCGACGCCAACAGCGAAGACCTGATCAAAGTCACGCTTGATCAGCGCCCGCACCCGACGTGCGCGGTTGTAGTAGGCGTCATAAAACCCTGCCGACAGCACGTAGGTGCCGATCATGATGCGGCGCTGCACCTCATGGCCAAAACCTTCGGCGCGGGTTTTTTCATACATCTCAGTGATGCCATCGCCGACCTTTAGCGTGGCGCGGTGGCCATAGCGCACGCCGTCATAGCGGGCGAGGTTCGAAGACGCCTCCGCAGGCGCAATCACATAATAGGCGGGCAGCGCGTATTTCGTGTGTGGCAAGGTGATATCGACGATTTCCGCGCCCGCACCCTTCAGCATCGCTGTGCCATCGGCCCACAGCTTTTCAATCTCGGCAGGCATGCCGTCCATGCGGTACTCAACCGGGATGCCAATCTTTTTGCCGCGAATATCACCAGTCAAGGCCGCCTCAAAATCCGGCACGGCCAAATCGGCGCTGGTGCTGTCTTTGGGGTCATGGCCGCACATTGTGCCCAGCATGATCGCGGCATCGCGCACCGATTTCGTCATCGGGCCTGCTTGGTCAAGGCTGGAGGCAAACGCCACCACGCCCCAACGGCTGACGCGGCCATAGGTGGGCTTGATCCCCACGATGCCGGTAAAGGCGGCAGGCTGGCGGATGGAGCCACCAGTATCGGTGCCCGTCGCGGCCAAACACATATCAGCCGCAACTGCC
>CBDTUV010000302.1:0-3486 GCA_965363575.1 uncultured Pseudorhodobacter sp.
AAGTGGCAGTCCGTAGGGGAATCGAACCCCTCTTCCCAGGTTGAAAACCTGGTGTCCTAACCGATAGACGAACGGACCGCGCTTTCTGTGAGGCGGGTTTTAGTCAGGCTTGCTGTGACTCGCAAGGGGTAAAATTCGCCTTTTTTGGAAAAAAGTATCACGCCCTCGCGGCATCCTCCAACCGCAGCTGTACCTTGCTGCGTCCGCCAAACCGGTTAATTTCCAAACGCCCGGCCAAATGAAACCGCTGCGCGCCGGGATTCTCCAACATTGGCCCCAGCGGCCCGTCAAAGGCGCCAAAGGCGATGCCGTCAATCTTTACGCCCATTCCATCGCCAAAGCTGATGCGCAAATGGCTGTCGCCGACACGCCGCCCGGTAACCTGTTGGTCCGCAAAGGCAAAGCGCGGGGCAGGGGAACCTGCACCAAATGGCCCCGCCGCCTCAATCTGCTCAATGAACGCAGGGGTCGCGGCGGATGGCATCAACAACCCCTCAAGGCGCAAATCCGACTTGCCCCCAAGGCCTGCCCCTTGCTTGGCCAATAATTCCGCCAACCGCTCCATCGCCGCCGGGATCTGGTCCTCGGCCACGGTCAACCCTGCCGCCATTTTATGCCCGCCCCCGCGCAGCAGCAACCCTTCGGCGGCCACCCGGTGAATCGCCGCCCCCAGGTCCACCCCAGCCACCGACCGGCCAGACCCTTTGCCAACCCCGTCCTCGACCCCGATGACCACGGCAGGCCGCCCTGTGGCCTCTTTCAGCCGTGCCGCGACAATGCCGACCACACCGGGGTGCCAACCCGCCCCCGCCGCCCAAACCAGTGGCCCGTCAAGCCCGCGTTCTTCGGCCTGCGCCAACGCCGCGGCCCGCACCGCCGCTTCAATATCGCGCCGCTCGGTGTTCAGCATATCCAACCGCTCGGCCATCGCCACAGCCTCAGCCGGATCATCCGTGGCCAGCAAGCGCGCGCCCAAATCGGCCGCTCCAATCCGCCCGCCCGCATTGACCCGCGGTCCCAGCAAAAACCCCAGCGCATAGGTGTTGGGCGCTTGGTCCATCCGCGCCACATCGGCCAACGCACGCAACCCCACCCGGTCGCGCCGCGCCATCACCACCAGCCCTTGCCGCACCAAGGCCCGGTTGACCCCGATTAAGGGCGCCACATCCGCCACCGTGGCCAGCGCCACAAGGTCCAGCATCGCCATCAAATCCGGCCCTGTGACACCGTCACTGCGCAACTGGCGGTTCGCCTCGACCAGCATCAAAAACACCACCGATGCTGCACATAAATGCGCCAGATCACCGCTTTCATCTTGCCGGTTCGGGTTCACCACGGCGAGTGCCGGCGGCAACACCTCGCCTCCCAAATGGTGATCCAAAACAATGACATCGGTCCCCGCCGCCGCCGCAATCGGCTCATGGCTTAACGTCCCGCAATCGACACAAATAATCAGATCATGCTCGCGCGCCAAGCCCTCCATCGCGGGCACATTCGGCCCATAGCCTTCGTCAATCCGGTCCGGAATATACAACGTGGCCCGATGCCCCATGCCGCGCAACCACACCATCAACAAGGCCGCCGAGGCCCCACCATCCACATCATAATCGGCAAAAACCGCAATCCGCTGGCGCGCTTTCACCGCCGCCAAAAACCGCTTCGTAGCCCGGTCCATATCCTTCAACACCAAGGGATCAGGCAGTAAATCACGCAAGGCAGGCGCCATATAGCGGCCCACATCCTCGGGGGTGACCCCGCGCCGCACCAAAGTCACACACAAGGCTTGCGGCAAATGCGTGACCTGCGCCATCGCTTCCGCCAAGCGCTCTTCTTCCACCGCAGGCCCCACCCAACGTCGCCCGGTGGCCGAGGTCTCCACCCCCAAAAACGCGCGCTCCGTCATACCAGCCCCCAAATCCTTACCAAAACCTCAAATCCTCTTGCCCAAGCTTTTGATTTCATCTTGGCTTAAATACCTAAATCTTTTTGGCCGCAGTCTAAAGAGGCCAATTCAGGCCGCACTCCCCCCGCGCCTCTCATCTTTGCCCAAATACTCAAAAACCTGCGCCGTTATCGGGCGCAGGCTCATGGTATTCTCACAACAGGTTTCAGCCCTTACTTCGCCGGGCTGCGATAGGTCATCCGCCGCACTGACCCGGTCTTGGACCGCATCAGCAGCGTCTCAGTGGTCACCCACCCCGGCTCAGACTTAATCCCGGCAAGGATCGACCCCGATGTCACACCCGTGGCCGCAAAAATCACATCCGCCGTCACCATCTCATCGCGGGTATAGATCCGGTTCAAATCGGTGATCCCGGCCTTGGCCGCACGCCCCCGCTCATCATCATTGCGAAACAGCAAACGGCCATAAATCTGCCCGCCCATACATTTGAGCGCCGAAGCCGCGAGCACCCCTTCAGGCGCGCCCCCCGATCCCATATACATATCAATCCCGGTGATGTCGGCCTCGGCACAATGGATAACCCCCGCCACATCCCCATCGGTGATCAAGCGAATGGCCGCGCCCGTGCTGCGAATTTCGGCAATAATCTTCTCATGGCGCGGGCGCTCCAGCACGCACACCGTAATGTCTGCCGCCGCACAGCCTTTGGCTTTTGCCAAAGCATGCACGCGCTCGGTGGGGGTCATGTCCATGGTCACGGTGTCCACCGGATAACCGGGCCCAATTGCCAGTTTGTCCATATAAACATCCGGCGCATGCAGCAGCGTGCCGCGCGGCGCCATCGCAATCACGGTCAAGGCATTGGGCATATCCTTGGCGGTCAGCGTGGTGCCTTCCAACGGATCCAACGCAATGTCCACCGCAGGCCCATTCCCGGTGCCCACTTCCTCACCGATAAACAGCATTGGCGCCTCATCGCGCTCGCCTTCGCCAATCACCACCACGCCTGCAATATCCAGCAAGTTCAACTGGTCGCGCATCGCGTTCACTGCCGCCTGATCGGCCGCCTTCTCATCCCCGCGGCCCACCAGTTTGGCCGAGGCCAAAGCCGCCGCCTCTGACACCCGCGCCAAACCCAGCGACAACATACGATCTTGAAATTCCTTAGCGTCCGACATGCGACACCCTTCCTAATAAGCCTAAACCCTTATGGCTGTCCTAGCGCGTTACCCACCAGCATCACAAGCGTGTTAGCGCCAGACATCCCGCACAGGTCCTATGTTTCCGCACCTTAGGGCAGGGGCAGGCGGCCCCGCTGGGTTGCGCACAGGTGCGCGCAGCAGCAGTTGCAACAACAGCGCCACCATCACACCGTTCAGCACATGCCACAGGAAATGGCTGCCAATCGGAACGCTGGGACAAACGGCCATATCAATCGTGCGAAACATCAGCGACAAGCAAAACACCCCCGTCGCCGCCCAAATCCACGGCCACATTGGGTGCCTGCGCCGCCGCGACAGCGCTGAAAACACCAGCAGCGCGATCAACGCAGGCGCATATTGCTCAGATCCGTTTAACACACC
>CBDTUV010000303.1:0-3446 GCA_965363575.1 uncultured Pseudorhodobacter sp.
AAATGGGCGAGAAAGTTATTATAAACATCAAGACGTTTGCCGATGGGCATAGGCCGCCGGATCAGGTTGTGCCGGGGATGCTGTAGGGGCGGGGGGGCTTTCGGGCCAAACCGGACCTTAAAGGATGCCGCAGCCAAGCTCGGCTTTGGCCCGTTTTGCAGATAGTCTGTGGTGCCGCAAAGGTCCGCATTGGCTTTAATCGGCATGGAAATGCGCGCCCGTTCACGGCAGTATCATTTGGCGACACAAATTTAGCAGGATTTGTCGGTTTAGGGTGTCGTACCTTTTCTTCAGACCACACAATTTGGAGAAGAAAACGATGAAAACGACACAGCAAAGCTACCGCGAACGCCTTGATCGGGTCACGGCATTTCTGCACGCAAATCTGGAAACGGACATTGGCATCGACGCCTTATCCGAAGTCGCTTGCCTATCAAGCTACCATTGGCACCGCATCTACACCGCCATGCGCGGTGAGACAGTTGCAACAACTCTGCGCCGCTTGCGCCTACAACGTGCCGCCGACCGCTTGGCAAACTCAGATATGGACATTTCAACAATCGCCACCTTTGCGCAATACGGCTCTCAAGACGCGTTTTCCCGCGCCTTTCGTGACATGTATGGCAAAGCACCTGCTGCCTATCGCCAAGGTGGCAGCCATGCAGCCTTCAAGGCCGCCAATGCCAAAGCTGATGCCAAAGGTTTCAAGGTTACGATTGAACATCACGACGCTGTCCGGTGCATATCTGTTTCGCACACAGGGCCATACCTGCAAATAGATGCCGCAATGGGTCAGCTATTTGGAACGCTGGCACAGGCCGGATTGCTTGGCCCAAACACGCAGATGCAGGCGGTGTTTTACGATGATCCAGATCTTGTCGCGACAGACGATCTGCGGTCTGCCGCCTGCTCACCTTGCCCCACTGATCTTGAGATGCCCGCAGGTACACAAGAGCTGCTGCGCCCCGCTGGGGCCTATGCCAAGCTGGCATACACAGGGCCATATGCCGATATGAAAGACGCCTACCGCTGGCTTTATGGTGTTTGGTTGCCAAACTCCGGCTATGAAATTTCAGAACGCCCCGGCTTTGAAGCCTATCTCAACTCGCCGGTTGACACAAAACCAGCAGACCTGCGCAGCGACATCTATCTGCCGGTGGAGAGCCAGTCATGAACACTATGCAAACCATTCCCGCCCCCGTTCTTCAAGTATTCCAAGGTATTGCACCGGTTGACCGCCAAACGCTTCTTGATACGCGAGACCTGATCTTTGAAGTTGCCGCAAGCGATCCACGCATAGGTCAGATCGAAGAAACCCTGCGTTGGGGCGAACCGGCCTACGTCACAACCAAAGGCAAAACAGGCAGCACAATTCGCCTGAGCATCGAGAAAAGCTCTGGAAAGCCGGCACTGTTTTTTAACTGCAAGACCACATTGGTTGAAGAGTTCCGTCAACACTTCGGCGGGGCGCTAAGGTACTCAAAAAACCGCGCTGTCCTTTTGGATGGTGACATGCGCGCCCTCAGCCCCGCTCTCAAAAGCTGCATTGCTGCGGCTTTGACCTACCACCTCAGCGACTAAGCCAACCCTGTGTGGCCTATTCGAAATCCGGACCATCGGCGCAGCTTGCCGCAAAGGTCCAGTACCTGCAAATGTCGGCCTTTGATTTCGCCACATCCAACAAGCCTTATCGAGGCGCCACCATGGAAGATGTGACCTTAAAAGACCGGGGACAATGCCAGTGCGTGCGCATTAAAATTTGGTTAACAGAAAAACGAAAATATTTAGAAATCAATGCCTTGCGAAAATAATCGCGCGCGATTCAAACTGCGGATACACCCCTAAAACCGCGTCGGCAAACACGCCTCAATCGCCCTTCCCGGTGCCCGCCCCGCCACCAAATCCGCCACGATTCCAGCCGTGACCGGGGCCAAAGTCAGCCCCACATGACCGTGCCCAAAGGCATGAATAATCTCCGCACCGCCCCTGCTCGGTCCGATCACAGGCAAGCTATCGGGCATGGACGGCCGAAACCCCATCCAGTCCCGATCAGGCAAGCCCAAGTCGGGAAAAAACGCCCGCGCGCCCTCAATCAGTTTTTCAATGCGGTGCCGCGCCGGCGGGGCCGTCAGCCCCCCCAATTCAACCGTCCCCGCCACCCTGAGCCGCCCCGTCATCGGGCAGAAATAGAAACCCCGCGAGGTCGGGCAGCAAGGCCGCGTCAGCCTCGGCGCCTCCATATCCCATTCCACATGATAGCCCCGCTCGGTATCCAACGGCACCCGATCGCCTGCCTGCCGCGCCAAACCCTTGGAATGAGCCCCGGCCGCGATAATCACCTGCCGCGCCGTCAAGTTCAGCCCGGCCCCGCTCAGCTTGACCGCGCCCGCATGCCGCTCCAACCGGTCCACTTGGGCCACAATATGCGCGGCACCGCCCGCAAATGCCGCCTTGGCCAGCAAGCCCATCATCTGCCCCGGGTCGGAGATAAACACCGCCTTGGGGAAATAAGCAGCCCCCCCCGGCAGCGCTGGCAGGCCCGGTTCCATCTTGGCAGTTTCATCTTGGTCCAGCATCTCAACCGAAACGCCAATCTCGCGCCGAAAGGCAAGGTCTTGCTGTGCCGCCTTAAACCCCGCAGCCGTTTCATACAGATAAAGACAGCCCTTACGCTGCATCAGCCCTTCGCCGCCAATCTGCCCCGCCAGTGCCTCCCAGCCCGGCAAAGCCTCAGCCATCAATCCCGCAATCGCCATGGCATTCCGCCGCGCCGCCCCGGGAAGTGATTGCCGGGCAAACCGCACCAACCACGGCGCCAAACTTGGCAAGGCCGCGCGCCGGATCGATAGGGGGGAGTTGCGGTCAAACAGCAGCGAGGGCAGGGCGCGCAAAACATCGGGCGTGCCCACGGGCTGCACCGCATAATCTGCGATAGTGCCCGCATTGCCATAGCTCGCGCCAGCGCCGGGCGGGGCGGGGTCGATAATCACAACCTCGCGCCCCTCGGCGGCCAAACGATGGGCGATGGCAAGGCCGATCACGCCCGCGCCAATGACCGCGACTTCGGCTGTTTGCACCATTCCGGTCCCCTTCTGTCAGGCCCGCCTAGAGGCAGGCCTGAAACAATGCGCGGGTATTTTCGCGGGTCATTGTCACGGGGTTGCCGCCACAAGACGGGTCTTCTAGCGCCATTTCGGTCAGCTCATCCAGACGCGCCGCCTCAACCCCCATCGCGCCAAGAGTTTCGGGAATGCCAAGCAGCTCGCGCAGGTCCATCACGGCGGAGCGAAAGCCGTCAAATCCGCCGCGAATGGCAAGGTAACGGGCAACGGCCTCAATCCTATCCTCAATTGCGTGACGATTGAAATCGAGCACCATCGGCATCACCACGGCGTTGGTCGTGCCGTGATGGGTGCCATAAACCGCGCCAACCGGGTGGCTAAGGC
>CBDTUV010000304.1:0-3437 GCA_965363575.1 uncultured Pseudorhodobacter sp.
GAAATCAAGCCGTGCCAGATACCACAAGGTCGGGGCGGTAAATGCCAAATGCGGGTCATTGGCTAATAGTGAGCCGCGTGCCGCAGAGCGTTCAGGCGCTGCCGCCCAAGCATTCGACGCGCCGGCAAACGAGCCCGATTTGAACGGTGACAGCGGGTCAAGCGCTTGGCGCAGTGGAAAGCCGCCCGGTGGCGGGTTGGGCATTAAGCTTGCATAATCGGGCAGGGCGGTCACAGCGCTGCCCGGCGCATCGGGCATGATGTCACGCAGCCGCGCCTCGGGCAACAGCATCGAGGTGCGGGCGCGCAGCACTTCGTTTTCCAGATGGCCCGACAGTTGCAAGGCCATCAGTTTGATGATGGCAATGCTGTCCGCCGGTTGCCATGCCGCGATTTCATTGGTGAAAAAGAAAAATTCAGGCGCGCCGCGGCCAAGCGCGTTTTCATTCACCTCACCAATCCAGGCATTCACACCGCGGGCATAGGCATTGAGTGCCTCAATCGTGGCGGGGTCTTGGGCTGCGACCGATTGGTTGGCGAGGGTATTGAGGTCATAGCGGCGCAGCAGCTCGTCGATTTTTAGGGTGCGTTCGCCGAACACTTCCGAAAGTCGCCCTTGGGCCGTGCGGCGCAGCATGGTCATTTGCCACAGCCGATCTTGGGCATGGGCAAAGCCCAAAGCGAAATAGATATCGGCATCGGTTGCGCCAAAGATATGCGGCACATTGGCGTTGTTGCGCACGATGTCCACCTCGGCCGACAGCCCGCTGATTTGGTAATCAGCGGAATAATCGGGGATCGAGCGGGACAAAAAGTAGTAGGCAATCGTCAGCGTGACGGCTGTCAGCGCCAGAAGGGCAAAGAGGATCCGGGTGAGCCAGCGAAACGCGGTGAGCATGGAGTGGTCTTTTCATGACGGCAGATTTGGAGCCTACCTATGCGATCCGGTTGCGCGAGGCAATTGGGTGCGGGGCCAATTGGCATGCGCAGCCTGTCACGAAAGGGGGGTGGGCGGTCAGGTGACGCCCGCTTGGGGCATCACTATGTTTATCGGGGCGGGGTTTATCGGGGTAGGATTTATCGGGGCGGGGTTACGGAATAATCCGGTTGTATTTTGACCCGGCCAATGTGGCCCCGGCAATCAGCCCCGACTGGCCAAAGATAAGCGCGATAACGGGGTTAATCTCGGTCGTTTCTTTGCCAAGGCTGGCGCCTTGTTCGGGGGTGGCATAGCGCACATCGGCACCCGCGGCCCAACCGGTCGAGCGGCGGAAATCACCCAAAGCCGCCTCGGTCAGGAAGAACAAGGCGTGGGCATATTGTTGAGCGCCGATCTGAAAGCCGATGGTGGCGCGGGTCGAGGAGTAGTAATCGACCGACACATCATTAATCCGCAGCGCCCCTTGGCCGTAAGAGCCGCCGATGCCAAAGCCCGCCTCGGTGATCAAAGGCATATAGAGGACGCCAAAGCTTTTTTGCGCCAGTTCGCGCGTGCCGGGGTAACGGCTGAACAAGAAATCGCGGGTGGCGTCAACGCGGGCGTCAAGCCGCTGCGCCCCACCGCCGCCGATGCCATTTGCACATCCCGTAAGAGCGAGGGTTGCCGCTGTGGCACCCATAAAACTGCGTCTGTTCAAAATATCCATATCTCTGCCGCCTCATATGCTGCGCCGGGTTTTGCCGGTCACGGATTGATTGGTCTGTCTGCACAATATCTTGGGCCAAATCGGCACCACAACCGCAATCCTAGCGCGGTTTTTCCAAGCTGTCATCCGTTTGGAGCGCCGATTGCGCGGTTTGGGCGTGTTTTTGCCAGAGATTCAGGCGTTTTCGCGCAAGATTTGCGCCACGCGCGGGGCAAAGTAGGTCAGCACACCGTCACAACCCGCACGGCGAAACGCCATCAGGCTTTCCAGCATCGCCGACTCGCCGTCAATCCAACCGTTTTGCGCGGCCGCCATGATCATCGCATATTCGCCCGACACTTGATACGCATAGGTCGGCGCGCCGAAGGTGTCTTTGACCCGGCGGCAAATGTCCAGATAGGGCATGCCGGGTTTGACCATGACCATATCCGCGCCTTCGGTCAGGTCGCGTTCAATCAGGCGCAGCGCCTCATCCGAATTGGCGGGGTTCATCTGGTAGGTCTTCTTGTCGCCCACCAGCCGTGTGCCGGCCCCCACAGCATCGCGGAACGGGCCGTAAAAGGCCGAGGCGTATTTGGCGGCATAGGACAAGATCGACACGTCAATATAACCCGACATTTCAAGCGCTTGGCGCATCGCTCCGATACGGCCATCCATCATATCGGACGGCCCAAGAATGTCGGCCCCGGCCTCGGCTTGGGCCAAACTCATCTTGACCAACGCCTCCACCGTCTCATCGTTCAGGATAATCCCGTCCCGCACCAAACCATCATGCCCGTTGGCGTTGTAGGGGTCGAGCGCCACATCGGTCATCACCGCCATATGCGGCACCGCCGCTTTGACCGCCCGGATCGCGCGATTGGCAAGGTTTTCGGGGTTCCATGCCTCTTCGCAAGTGTCCGTCCGCAAATCGGGGTCGGTATAGGGAAAGAGGCAAATTGCAGGGATCCCCAAATCTGCCGCCGTTTCGGCCGCCGCCACAATCAGATCGACCGACAACCGGTCAACGCCCGGCATCGAGGCCACGGGATCACGCTTATTCACCCCGTCCTGCACAAACATCGGCCAGATCAGATCATTCACCGACAGCGCGTTTTCCTGCATCAAGCGCCGCAGCCCATCAGACTTGCGCAAACGACGAAACCGGGTGGCGGGGTGTTGGCCAATGGTGGGGCGCATGGGCAAATCCTTAGGGCTGTGTTTGATATAAAAAGAGATATACGGGTTTTTTGTCTTGCTGGCATGGAAAAGCCCGCGTCTCAAGAGTAGGAATGTCGCAACGGGGCCAGAAATGTGGTCCTACCGCGCGAAACAGACGATAAAGGTTGGCATAGTGGATTGGTATAAAACGATTTTCGAACTGATCGACCTTCGATCATTTTCGAATCTTTGGTTCTGGATTGCCTTGGCGGTGATGTGGTCCACGACCAGCCATTGGGTTCTGGGCGTGCCGTTTGATATGGTGGCCCGTGCGCGCAAAGACCCCGATACGGCCCAAGACTTGCATGATCTGGTTGGCATCAACATCCGCCGCTTGCTCTATGTGGCGCGGGTGTCGGGGGTTTGGATCATCGCGATTGGTGCTTTTGTCTTTACCGTGCTGATCATTCTGGGCCTGTATTACCGCGTGGAATTTGCCCAAGCGGTGTTTTTGCTGCTCGCCCCTTTGACGATCGTCGGCGCGATGAGCCTGTCTGCCGCCCAGCAAATCGCCATGACCGAACCTGAGGGAGAGGTGCTGTACCGCCGCCTGTCGCGCCACCGGATTAAGGTGCAAGCCATTGGGATGGTG
>CBDTUV010000305.1:0-3405 GCA_965363575.1 uncultured Pseudorhodobacter sp.
AGTGTCAATTATGACCCTGCACGCCGCCAAAGGCCTTGAATTTCCCGCTGTATTCTTGCCGGGGTGGGAGGATGGGTTGTTCCCCAGCCAGCGCAGCATGGACGAAAGCGGCACCAAAGGGCTGGAGGAAGAGCGCCGCCTCGCTTATGTCGGCATCACCCGCGCCGAAGAACTGTGTACCATTTCCTTTGCCGCCAATCGCCGGGTTTACGGCCAATGGCAAAGCCAGCTGCCCAGCCGGTTCATCGACGAACTGCCCGCGGCCCATGTCGAAATTCTAACCCCTCCCGGCCTTTACGGTGGTGGTTTCGGCGCGGCAGCCCCTGCGCCACGGCTAGAGGAACGCGTGGCCAGTGCGGATGTCTATAACTCTCCGGGTTGGCGGCGGATGCAAGAGCGCAGCGCAGGGCGCGGCACAAGCCAACCGCGCGAAGCGAAAAACACCGTGATCGACCTTGCCGCCGTGTCGTCATTCACGACCGGCGACCGGGTGTTTCACCAAAAATTCGGCTATGGCACGATTGACGGAATTGAAGGCGACAAGCTGGATGTGGCCTTTGACAAGGCCGGGTCGAAAAAGGTGGTGGCAGGGTTTGTGATGCCCGCAGATCAGGCGCATGACTTGCCGTTTTAAGGGCTGATGGGGTGTTAGGTATTTAAGCCAAGATGAAATCAGGCGTTTGGTCTTTTGGCCAGCCTGTCCAAGCCATAAACGGCAAGCCCCGCGATCAACCCCCAGAACGCAGCCCCAATGCCAAAGAAAGACACGGATGAGGCGGTTGTGACCAGTGTCGCCAGTGCGGCAAAGCGTTGATCGGCATGCGCAAAGGCCCCGCTGGCCGCCCCCATCAACGGGCCAAGCAGCGCAAGGGCCACCAAAGCCGCGATCAGGGCAGGGGGCAAGGCAGCAATAATCGGGATGATCAGCGGGCTGAACAAGCCTAAAAGCAGCCAGACGCCTCCATATGCAATGCCCACTTTCCAGCGCTCTGTGCGGTCGGGGTGGGTATCATCGCCCAAGCAAATCGCCGCCGTAATTGCCGCCATGCTGATGGTATGCGCACCTGCAAAGGCCGATAAAAACGATGCGCCGCCCGTGGCGATCAGCGCTGGCCGCACAGGCGGCGTGTACCCATGCGCGCGCAGCACCGCGAAACCCGGCAGGTTTTGCGACGCCATGGTCACCAGATAGAGCGGCAGGCCAAGGCCGATCAGGGTTGTCGTGTCAAATTCGGGTATAATCAGCGTGACCTGCGGCAGGCCCAGCAACAGTGCGGGCAAGGTGGCCTGATCCAAAACGAAGGCAAGCACCACGCCCACGGCCAAGGCCGCCAGCACCGCCACAGCAGGATTGCGCAGCCGCACCAATGCAAAGACCACCACCATTGGCAGCACCAGCAAGGGCAATGTGTCAATCGCGCGGGTCAAGGGCAGGCAAAACGGCAGCAGCACGCCTGCCAGCATCCCCGCCGCAATCCCATCCGGAATGCGCTGCACCAAGCGGCCCAGCGGCCCCCATGCTCCCGTCAGTATGATCAAACCTGCCGCCAGCAAAAACGCCCCCACGGCCTCGGCCATGCTGATCCCATCGCTGGCGGCCAGCAAGGCCAGCCCCGGCGTGGACCAGGCCAACACCACAGGAACGCGCGTATAATAGCTTAGAAATCCGCTGGTTAACCCTTTGGCCAGACAAATCGCAAAGACCCAAGACGCCGCTTGCGCCGGTGTCGCACCCAGTGCGGCCGCCGCCGACAACAGCAGCGCAATCGTGCTGCCATAGCCCACAAGCGATGCGACAATTGCCGAGGAGACCAAAGACACCCGCATCACTTCGCCTTTTGCGCATGAAACCAACCGAGGCGGACTATCCCTGCCATCGTGGCCTGCTTCAAGTCGAAAAGTGGGGCAGCGGCAGCGCTAGAGGGAGGAGAAGCGCTGCCGCGCCATGCCACCAAAGGCCTCAAAGGGGAGGATCAGGCCTTGGTGTCTGGTTGGACGACCCCTTTTGGGGGCCAGCCCGAAACTTTGTGCAGCGACCCCCGGGAGGAGGATAGGGGCCGCTGCGACTGCCGTCCGGCCCTCGGGAGGAGGTGAAGACCGGGCGTCTGTTTGGGGTGATCACAAAGACCAGCACCCTGAAACTTTGTGCAGCGACCCCCGGGAGGAGGATAGGGGCCGCTGCGACTGCCGTCCGGCCCTCGGGAGGAGGTGAAGACCGGGCGTCTGTTTGGGGTGATCACAAAGACCAGCACCCTGAAACTTTGTGCGGTGACCCCCGGGAGGAGGATAGGGGCCACCGCTAATCTCATCCGGCTCTAGGGAGGAGGAAAGAGCCTGATGAAAACTCTGAAAACCGTTTGTGTTCAACGATCTCCTTATAAAACCCGGCGACACGAAGGAGATGTGTCGCCGTTGTCGCATCGGGCCTAGGGAGGAGGATTAGGCCGACACAAATTACATGTTACTTCCCGTAGGCCGCTTCAAGGGCGATGCGGGTGATCATGGACCGAGAGATGCCCAGATCCGTCAATTCGCGGTTCGACAGAGCACGCAATTCTGAAACCGTCTGGTTATAAACCCGGCGGCGGTAAAGCGCGTTTTTGGCCGATTTCACAGCGTTTGCCACGCGGTCCATCAGACCAAGGCTTGCTGTCGAAGATGTATTCAAATACGCCATGTTTGCCTCGTTTCTTAATATCCAAAGCGCTTTCGTATTGCGCTGTTAGGGGTAACATGGGGTAGATGCTGCACATGCACAATAGGTCAATGCTGCAATGCAGCTATGCAGTTACGGAATGACTGAACTGGTTAAATTACCTAAGGTAAACAGGATCTTCGCCTTATTTTTTAACATTTGGTAAACACGCCCTTGTCCTTTGCCCACAAAGTGACACCCTATGCATCAGATTTAAGTGGAGAGCGAAGCATGGCCCTGACGAATGACACTGTAATGACAGCCTTGGCAGGTGTGACCTTGGCGGATGGCGGCACATTGGTGTCGCGTGATTTGATCAGGGCGCTGGTGATTGACGGCGGCACGGTCCGCTTTGTGATAGAGGCCGCAACGCCAGATGAGGCGCGCGCGCTTGCCCCCGCACAGGCGCAGGCCGAGGCCGTCTTGCGCGCGCTGCCCGGTGTGACGAACGTGCAAGCGGTAATGACAGCCCACGGTCCCGCTGCCAAAGCGCCCAGCCTGAAAATCGGTCAACACCCGACGCCACAACAAGGTGGGCCTGCGCCGATCAACGGTATCGACCGGATTATTGCGATCGGCTCGGGCAAAGGCGGGGTGGGGAAATCCACCGTTTCGTCGAACCTCGCCGTGGCCTTGGCCAAACAAGGCCGCCGCGTGGGCCTGCTGGATGCCGATATCTACGGCCCCAGCCAGCCGCGCATGATGGGTGT
>CBDTUV010000306.1:0-3378 GCA_965363575.1 uncultured Pseudorhodobacter sp.
GCGCGGGCCTTGCAAGGGCTTGGCGGTGGCGGGTTGTTTGTGCTGGCGCTGTCGGTGATTGGCGATGTGATCCCGCCGCGCGACCGGGGCAAGATACAAGGCGTGTTTGCCGGGGTGTTTTCGCTGTCGGCGGTTATGGGGCCATTGCTGGGTGGTTGGTTTGTCGATGCGTTCAGCTGGCACTGGATTTTCTTTATCAACCTGCCTTTGGGCGCATTGGCGGTTGCAGGCTTTGCCATCGGGTTTTCGCCCAATGGCGCACGGGCCGCCCACCAGATTGATTGGGCGGGGGCTGCAGCCTTGACGCTGGCCTTGGGCAGTTTGACGCTGGTCACCAGCCTTGGCGGGCGCTCGATTGGCTGGGCATCGCCCGAAGCTGTGGGGTTGATCGGGCTGTGTGTGTTGGCCACGGCGGCGTTTATCGCGATTGAGCGGCGCGCGGCCGAGCCGATTTTGCCGATGTCCTTGTTTCGCCAGAATGTCTTTGTGATCACCAGCATTTTGGGCTTTGTCACCGGGGCCACGCTGTTCGGGGCGGTGACGTTTTTGCCGCTGTATTTGCAGATCGCCAAAGGGATTTCGCCCACGGTTTCGGGGTTTTTGCTGATCCCTTTGACGGTGGGGATCTTGATCGCCTCAACCTCGGCTGGGCAGTTCATGGGGCGGACCGGGCGCTACCGGGTTTTGCCGGTGATCGGGATGGGGTTGATGCTGCTGGGGGCCATTTTGCTGACGCAGATTGCACGAGATACCGGGCGAGTGGTGTTTGGCCTGTCGCTTGCGGTGTTGGGCATGGGGCTGGGCTGCATTTTTCCGGTGGTCACCACGGCGGTGCAAAACGCTGTGCCGCGCGCGCAACTGGGGACGGCCACAGCGGCAGGGGTGATGTTTCGCCAGATCGGCGGGTCGCTGGCGGTGGCCGTGTTTGGCGCGATGTTTGCAGGCCGTGTGGCCGATGCCTTGGGCACCCACGCGGCCGAATTGGGGGCTGAGATTGGGCCGCAGATGATGGCAACCCTGCCGCCTGCCCTGCAAGAAACGGTGGCCAGCGCGATTGTCACCGCGATCCATCCGATTTTCTGGAGCGTGGCGGTGATGGCGCTGATCGGCCTTGGGTTTGCCCAATGGCTGAAAGAGGTGCCACTGGAAAACCGGGTTGCGCCAAAGGCAGAGTGACGGGCCACCCCCAATCCTTGCAAAAATGTTTCACCCAAATCCCAAAGAAGTGTTGCGCTGCATTGCAGCGTGAATAAAGTGCGCACAACAATTTACCTTAGGAGTGACCAACATGGCCGAATTCCGAAAAATTCTTATTGCCAACCGAGGTGAGATTGCCATCCGCGTGATGCGCGCCGCCAATGAGATGGGCAAAAAGACGGTCGCCGTGTATGCCGAAGAGGACAAGCTGAGCCTGCACCGCTTTAAGGCCGATGAGGCCTACCGGATTGGCGAGGGACTATCGCCCGTGGGTGCCTATCTGAGCATCCCCGAGATCATCCGCGTGGCCAAGATGTCAGGGGCGGATGCGATCCACCCCGGCTATGGCCTCTTGTCGGAAAACCCTGATTTTGTTGAGGCGTGCGATGCGGCGGGGATCACTTTTATTGGCCCCAAGGCGGAAACCATGCGCGCATTGGGCGATAAGGCATCCGCGCGCCAGGTCGCGGTGGAGGCGGGGGTTCCCGTCATTCCGGCCACGGATGTGCTGGGCGATGATATGGATTTGATCAAGGCGCAGGCGGCCAAGGTTGGGTATCCCCTGATGCTCAAAGCGTCTTGGGGCGGCGGTGGCCGAGGGATGCGGCCGATCAATTCCGAGGATGAGTTGGCCGATAAGGTGCGCGAAGGACGGCGTGAGGCCGAGGCTGCTTTTGGCAATGGCGAGGGGTTCTTGGAAAAGATGATCACCCGTGCGCGCCACGTCGAGGTGCAGATTTTGGGCGACAAGCATGGTGAGATTTACCATTTGTATGAGCGCGACTGTTCCGTGCAGCGCCGCAACCAAAAGGTGGTGGAACGCGCCCCTGCCCCCTATTTGACCGAGGCCCAGCGCGCCGAGGTCTGCGACTTGGGCCGTAAAATCTGCGCGCATGTGGGTTATGAATGCGCCGGGACGGTTGAGTTTTTGATGGATATGAACGACGACAAGTTCTATTTCATTGAGGTTAACCCGCGTGTGCAGGTCGAACATACGGTGACCGAAGAGGTCACTGGAATTGACATTGTCCAAGCGCAAATTCGCATTGCCGAAGGCAAGACCTTGGCCGAGGCCACGGGCGCTGCAAGCCAAGCCGATGTCACCCTGTCGGGCCATGCGCTGCAATGCCGGGTGACGACCGAGGATCCGCAGAACAACTTTATCCCCGATTATGGCCGTTTGACGGCGTATCGCTCTGCCACGGGTATGGGCATCCGTTTGGATGGTGGCACGGCCTATGCGGGCGGCGTGATCACGCGGTATTACGACAGTTTGCTGGTCAAGGTGACGGCCTGGGCGCAGACCCCCGAAAAGGCGATTGCGCGGATGGACCGGGCGCTGCGCGAGTTTCGGATTAGGGGGGTTTCGACCAACATCGCCTTTGTTGAAAACCTGCTGAAGCATCCGACATTTCTGGACAACACCTATACCACCCAGTTTATCGACACGACGCCCGAGTTGATGGATTTCAAGAAACGGCGCGACCGGGCGACCAAAATCCTGACCTATATCGCGGATATCACGGTGAACGGGCATCCTGAAACGGCGGGGCGCGCTATGCCTGCCACGGGTATTCACACACCAAAACCCCCTGCCCTGCGCGGTGAGCCGCAGATGGGCACGCGCAACCTGCTGGAGCAAAAAGGCCCGCAGGCCGTGGCCGATTGGATGCGCGCGCAGACCAAATTGCTGATCACCGACACCACGATGCGCGATGGGCACCAGTCCTTACTCGCCACGCGGATGCGGTCGATTGATATGATCCGGGTCACCCCCACCTATGCCGCCAATTTGGGCGGGTTGTTTAGCGTGGAATGTTGGGGTGGGGCGACGTTTGATGTGGCCTACCGGTTCTTGCAGGAATGCCCGTGGCAGCGGTTGCGCGATATCCGGGCAGCGATGCCCAATGTGATGACGCAAATGTTGCTGCGCGCCAGCAACGGGGTTGGCTATACCAATTATCCTGACAATGTCGTGCAGGCCTTTGTGAAACAGGCGGCGGAAACCGGGGTCGATGTGTTTCGGGTGTTTGACAGCCTTAACTGGGTGGAAAACATGCGCGTGGCGATGGACGCGGTGGTTGAGGCGAATAAGCTCTGCGAAGGTACGATTTGCTATACCGGCGATATGCTGAACCCGGACCGCGCCAAATATGACCTGAACTATTATGTCGCGATGGG
>CBDTUV010000307.1:0-3368 GCA_965363575.1 uncultured Pseudorhodobacter sp.
CCCGGCAAGACAATACGGTCAGCGCGGGCCACATCCTCGGGGTGCGACGACACAAGCACTTCACCTGCGCCCACCTCCAACGCCATGCGCTGAAAGGCTTTTTCTGCCGAATGCAGGTTGCCGCTATCGTAGTCAACCAGAACCGTCAGCATTCAAAGGCTGCCCTTGGTTGATGGAATAGCGTCCACGCGGCGTGGATCAGGTTCCACCGCCTCGCGCAGCGCACGGGCCACGGCTTTGAATCCAGCCTCAGCGATATGGTGGCTGTTGAACCCGTGGATCATATCGACATGCAAGGTGATGCCGCCATGGGTCGACAGTGCTTGGAAAAACTCGCGCACCAATTCCGTATCAAAGCTGCCGATTTTGGCGGTGGGAAAGGGCATGTTCCACACCAAAAAGGGCCGCGCCGACAGGTCGAGCGCGCAGCGGATCAGCGCATCATCCATGGCGAGGTGAAAGCTGCCATAACGTCGGATGCCCCGTTTGTCGCCCAAGGCTTGCGCAAGGGCTTGGCCCAAAGCGATGCCGCAATCTTCAACCGTGTGGTGGTCGTCGATGTGCAAATCGCCCGTGGCTTTGACCGTGATATCAATCAGCGAATGGCGCGCCAGTTGGTCCAGCATATGGTCGAAAAACCCAACACCGGTTTGGATATCGGATTGGCCGGTGCCATCCAGATTGATCGCCACGGTGATTTTCGTCTCATTGGTATTGCGG
This sequence comes from uncultured Pseudorhodobacter sp., assembly GCA_965363575.1. GTDB lineage: Bacteria > Pseudomonadota > Alphaproteobacteria > Rhodobacterales > Rhodobacteraceae > Pseudorhodobacter. Next base: position 721 of record CBDTUV010000307.1, read on the forward strand.
GAAAGGCTGGCCTTGCGCATCGCGGACTCCGGTCTATTGGTGCGGTTGCTGGCGGTTATAGGCGGCAAGGGGGGGCTTGGGAAGGGGTTTAGCCTGCCTTGCGGTGCGGGCCGAACACAGCGGCGAACCCCAGCAGCACGCCAGATGTGACCGCGATCATCCCCGCCGCCGAAACCGCGCCGGGCAGGCCCAACCACTGCGGCCCAAACCCTGCCAGAACATAGCCCATCACAGCCGACAGCGCGGCAATCAGCACGCTTAGAAACACTTGTACGCCCAAACGGTTAGTCAGCAACCGCGCGGTGGCAGGCGGGCAGATCAGCATCGCGATGGTCAAAATGGACCCCACGGCGGTAAAGGCCGCAACCGAGGCCATCGCCGTGGCCGCCACAACGCCGAGTGAAATCACCCCCACCGGCAGGCCCAAAACCGCCGCATGGCCGGCATCAAACGACGCCATCACCAGCGGGCGCCAAAACACCCACATCAACAAGGACAGACCAACTGCCACGACCCCAAGCTGCGCCAATTCCGGCGGCAGGCCTGCCAAGGCCACAGGGTCGATCAGCGATGCCCAACCTTGTGCATCCAACCAGATCAGGCTTTCCAGATTGCCATAAAGCGCGTGTTCCACATCCAGATGCACGCCCGACGCGCCCGTCAGTTCCAACAGCAACACGCCGCTGGCAAACATCGTGGTAAAGGTCATCCCCATCGCCGCCCCCGGATCAACCCGCGCCAGCCGCACCACCGCCTCAACCATCAACGCCGAGATCAGCGCCGCCACCCCTGCACCTGCAAACATCACCCAACCCGACACTTGCCCGGTCAACAAAAATCCAACAATCAGCCCCGGCAGTACCGAATGGGCCATCATATCGCCCATCATCGCCTGCCTGCGCAGCAACAAGAAATTGCCCGGCAACGCACAAGACACGGCCGCCAAGACCCCGATCAAAATCGGCACAAGCGAAAGGACAACAAAATCTTGGCCCATCACATACGCCCCCACACCCGGCCCAACAGCCCGCGCTTGGGGGCGATAATGGCTGAAATCACAAAGGCCGCGAACACCAGCGCCACAATGACGGCCCCCGTCGGCAACCCCGGCACTGCCGCCGACATCGCAGCCCCACCAAACCCTGCTGCCCCACCAATGCCCGCAGCGATAAAAACCATCACCCCTACCCGGTCGGTCCACATCCGCGCGGCCACCGCAGGGGTGATCAACAAGGCGACCACCAAAATGGCACCAACCACCCGGATGCCCAACAAAACCACCGCCAGAACCAACGCCATCAGTGCGGCATCCACCCAGGCAGGCCGGACCCCCATCACGCTGGCATAGCCCGGATCAAAGGCCACCATCACTAACACCCGGCGCAGGGCGGCCAATGCTAGCAGCACCAGCAACCCGCCGCCCGCAATCAGATACACATCCTCACGCAGCATGCCTGCAGTGGACCCCAGCAAGAACCCTTCCAACCCCGCTTGGCGCCCTGCCCCAAGCCCTTGGATAAAAGTCAAAAGGACAATGCCCGCGCCGTAGAATGTAGACAGCACAATCCCGATCGCCGCATCTTCGGGCAGGCGCGTGCCGCGCACCAACCCTTGCAGCACCCACAGCCCCAGCAGCGACGACACGCCCGCGCCCAACAAAAGCCCCGGCAAAAACCGCCCCTCGCCCCCAAAGGCGACCATAACCAAAAACGCCATCCCCACACCGGGCAAGGTGGCATGCGCCATCGCATCGGGCACCAAGGATCGCTTGCGCAAAAATAAAAACGCACCCACTGCCCCCGTGGCCAAGCCAAGCGCCATCGCCCCCAGCGTGACCAGCGTGGCGTTATAACCTGATTGCAGCAACAGGGCTTGGATCATAGGGTTTGCATCATGGAGTTTGGGCCAATGTCACGCGGCCTGCATGGGGGGCAAAGCGCCACCGTAAGTTTCGCGCAAGCCTTCGGGGGTGAACACCGCCGCAACTGGCCCTGCCGCAATCAAACGACGGTTCAGCAATAAAACCCGGTCAAACCAGACCGGCACCGAGGCCAAATCGTGATGCACCGCAACCACCGCCGCCCCTTCATCGCGCAAGGCCTGCAAGACCCGGACAATCGCCGCCTCGGTCTTGGCATCCACGCCGGCAAAGGGTTCATCCAGCAGATACAACTGCGCGCGCTGCGCCAAAGCGCGGGCCAAAAACACGCGCTGTTGCTGGCCACCCGACAAGGCGCCGATCTGGCGCTTGGCAAAATCAGTCAATTCCACGCGGGCCAAACATTCCATCGCCCACGCCCGATCAGCGGCGCGAACCGGGCGCATCAGGCCCAGAACCCGCTGCATTCCCATAAGCACCACATCAATCACCCGGATCGGAAAATCCCAATCGACCGAGGCGCGCTGCGGCATATAGGCCACCTTGGCGCGGGCAGCCTCTAGCGTGGTGCCAAAAAACCGCGCGCCGCCACCGGCCTTTGGAACGACGCCCAAAGCGGCCTTCAGCAAGGTCGATTTCCCTGCGCCGTTCGGCCCCACAATTGCAGTCATCGCGCCCATTGGAATATCAGCCGTCACATGGTCCACAGCCGTCACCGCACCGTAACGCACCGACAGTTGGTCAAAGGCCAAAGCGATTGTCATGATCC
>CBDTUV010000308.1:0-3346 GCA_965363575.1 uncultured Pseudorhodobacter sp.
GGTTTCCATCACATCGCGGTGGCCTTCGGATTGTAGGAAAACGGCGATGCAATCTGCAGGGATATCAGCCGCGCGCGCAGGCTGTTCATAGCGCGATTTGCGCGTGGCAACCCAGCGTTTGCGCAGACGGTTGGCAAAGGGCATGGCCGCGTCCATATCCACCAGATTGGGGTCAAAGTGTTTCTCGCCAATCGACGACAGCGCGCGGATACCCCAAGGGTCAAGGTTCCAAAACGGATACACATAGGCAATGCCGGTGTTCAGCACGCGGGGGTGGCGCTGCTTGCCATGATCGACGATGTGAAAATTCTCACTCGCGGCCACCTCGGCCAACAGCGTTTCGCGGTCATGCGGCACCAATTCCACGCCATAGCCACGAGCAGCCAAGCCCTCGGTCAGCTTAATATAATAAGGCTTCATCTCGGCCCGGTCACGCAAAACCGAGCCGGGAAGATGAAAGGTAAAGCCGCTCACGTCAGCGAAAATACCCGTGCCTTGGCGAACACCATATCAATCATCGCCGCCGTGCCATGGGTGAATTCCAACGGGCAAGCATAGGGTGTGCCGTTGCGGATGCTGTCGCCAAAATTCTGCACTTGCAGCACATATTGGTTCACGCCGGGCCAACGTTCGGTAGTCACGGTCATGCCTTGACGCAGCTCCAATTGCGCCTCGGCAAAGACATTGGCGTTGAACGGGGCCGTCAGGCGGATCACACCTTTGTCGCCGTGAAACGACATTTCTTGGCGGTTGTGCAGCCGCATTGAGGTGATGGCCGAATAGGTAAACCGACCCATCGGCCCCGCCATAATCCCCGTGGCCTGCGCCCAAGTGTCCACGCCGTTTTCGGTTTGAATCCGGGCCTCCATAACCTCAGGTTCCGCCCCCGTTACAAAACGCGCCGACCCGTAAGTGTAGACGCCAATGTCATAAATCCCGCCGCCGCCGGTTTCCGGCTTGTTGCGGATATTGCCCGGATCGGCGCGGTTGTCATAGGTGAACACCCCATCCACATGGGTCAGTTTGCCAATTGCGCCCGATTGCACAAGGTCGCGGGCGCGCTGCCATTGCGGGTGATGCACGATCATATACGCCTCGGCGGCCAGCAGGCCAGACGCATCGCGGGCCTTGATGATTTGCGCGATTTCCGGCGCTTTCAGGCAAATCGGTTTTTCGCACAGCACATGTTTGCCCGCAGCCAGCGCCTTAAGCGTCCACTCCACATGCAAATGGTTCGGCAGCGGAATATAGACCGCCTCAATGCTTGGATCGGCCAGCAACGCGTCATAGCTGCCATGCACCGTAAGGCCGGGCGCAAAGGCCTTGAACGCATCCGCGCGGGCCGGATCAGAGGTCGCAAGGGCGGCCAATTCGGCACCCGCGCTTGCGTGAATGGCCGGGGCCATATGTTCGCGCGCAAATTTCGCAGCGCCCAGAATACCCCAGCGGATCGGTTTGGTCATCGCACTCTCCCCTATTTCCCGCAGCCTAGCGCGGGTGTTGGGCCAAGGGAAGATGCGCCCCGCAAAACCCTGTGACGCCACGTCATTGAACGGCGTTCACAAATCCATATTGACGCGAGGCCATTCGTGAACCATGTTCACTGAACGACGTTCACAAATGGAGAGCATCATGTTCAAACAGCTTACAACCGCAGCCCTTATCCTTGGATCGGCAAGCTTTGCAGCCCCTGCCCTTGCCGGTGGCAGCGCACAAAATTCGGCACAGTCGGTCTATCACAGCGGCCAAGCGTCCAGCTATGGGTCGGCAGCGATTGCATCCGGGGCGGCCACGGTTGTGGCCGTGCCAATCATCGTTTTTGGCGCAGGCATCGCCATTTCGGGCGCGGCCTTGGCCGAGGTTGGCGCAGGTGCTGTCGCCGCGGGCAGCGATCTGGCGCGGGCGGGCAACGGTGTGCAACCACGCCGCGTCGCCCCCAACGCCGCCCCCCGTTTGGATTAACCCTTTAACAATCAGGAGCGTGCTATGTACCGTTTCATCATTCTTGCCTTTCTAACCCTGTGCCTTGCCCTACCCGCCCATGCCGGCAGCTCTGAGGCGGGTCGCCCGCAACTGCCCGCAGCCGAGGTTGCGGCCTTTTCCAACCGCGTCCAGCAAGATTTGGCCGCGCGCGGGGCCAATGTAGCGATTGTGGCGCGGATGGGCCGTGACCCCCGCACCCTTCCAAAGGGCGTGCGCTATACCCATGTCAGCTATTGGGTGCTGTCAAAGATCAAAACCGCCGATGGTCGCACAGGCACCGGCTACCGCGTCTATAACCTGTATCAAGACGATAAAAACGGCACGCGCAGCCACTTGGTCCAAGACAGCCCTGCCGATTTCTTTGCCGGCGCCTACCGTTTGGATGCAGGGATCATTATCCCCGATGCGCGGCTGCAAAAGAAGCTGCTGAAAATGATCGCCAGCCCAACCTACGCGGCCCTGCACAACCCGCGCTATTCGGTGCTGGCCAACCCCAACACACAGCAGTTTCAAAACTGCACCGAACATACGCTGGATGTGATGATGGCCGCCCTTTATGGCACGCGGGACAAAGCCCAGATCAAGGCCAATGTGGCGGCGCATTTCAAACCACAAGTGATCCAAATTGGCGGGCTAAAGCGGGCGTTTGCCCCGGCGGCGTCGGCAGCGCTGACCACGGTGGATCACGGGTCTGTGGTGGCCACGGCAACCTTTGGGTCGATTGCGCGGTTCATGCAAAGCAATAAACTGGCGGCGAGAACCTACCGCTTAACCCCTGAGGGCGCTTACCGTTTCTAAACCCCGCAAAAAAATGGCCCCACTCGCGGGGCCATTTTCGTATTTTTTCAACTGATTACGCTGGAATAACCATGCCCTTTTCACGGGCAAGCTCGCGCATTTTGTCTTGCAGCTTTTCAAAGGCGCGCACTTCGATCTGGCGAATACGCTCTCGCGAGACGCTATAGGTTTCGGATAATTGCTCCAGCGTCACCGGCACATCGTTCAGGCGGCGCTGGATCAGGATATCTTTTTCCCTGTCGTTCAGCACCGACATCGCCTGCACCATCATCTCGCGCCGCGTGTCCAGCTCATCCTTTTCGGCATAGTCACCGGCTTGGTCGCTGTCTTCGTCCTCCAGCCAGTCTTGCCATTGGGTAGACCCTTCGCCATCAGACCCGACGGTCACGTTCAACGAGGCATCCCCGCCCGACAACCGCCGGTTCATAGAGATCACTTCCGCCTCGGTCACGTTCAGGTCATGCGCAATCTGGGCCACGTTTTCCGGGCGCAAATCGCCTTCTTCCAGCGCGCCAAGTTTCGCCTTGGCCTTGCGCAGGTTGAAAAACAGCTTTTTTTGCGCCGA
>CBDTUV010000309.1:0-3339 GCA_965363575.1 uncultured Pseudorhodobacter sp.
CATCGCGTATTACTGCCGTTTCGGCGAAAAAGCAGCGTGAGCTGGCCCGTGCGATTAAGCGCGCCCGCTTCCTCGCCTTGCTGCCCTATGCTGTGAAATAAGGAGCAACTGATATGAAAGTGATCCTTTTGCAGCGCGTGGCCAAGTTGGGCCAAATGGGCGATGTCGTAAACGTCAAGGACGGTTTCGGCCGTAACTTTCTGTTGCCACAGGGCAAAGCCTTGCGTGCGAACGATGTGAACATCAAATCGTTTGAAACCCGCAAAGTTCAGCTGGAAGCGCAGAACCTTGAAACCAAGACAGAGGCCGATGCAATTGCCGCGACCCTTGATGGTCAGATCTTTGTCATCATCCGGTCCGCATCGGATGCAGGCGCGCTTTATGGTTCCGTCACCACCCGTGACGCAGCCGACGCCGCGACTGAGGCAGGCTTTACCGTAGATCGGAACCAGGTTGTTCTGGACCGTCCGATCAAGGAATTGGGTTTGCACACCGTGTCTGTGGTGCTGCACCCAGAGGTGACTGCCAAATTCCAAGTGAACGTAGCCCGTTCGCCTGAAGAGGCTGAATTGCAGGCCGCTGGCAAATCCATTCAGGAATTGGCAGCCGAAGCAGAAGCCGCAGCAGAGTTCGAAATCGCCGAATTGTTCGACGAAATGGGCGCTGCCAACGAAGATGGCGAGGATATGGGCCGCGACTAAGCCCCTATTGTTGCGACAAAATAGACCGCGCAGGGGTAACCTTGCGCGGTTTTTTTATTTGGCCCAAGATCTATTTGGCCAAGCGGAGCAGGGCCACGCCGAGCAAGGTGATCGCGGTTGAGGCGATTTTGGCGAGGTTGAGTTTTTCCTTGAGGAAAACCACGCCGATCAGCAGCGCAAAGATGATTGAGGTTTCGCGCAAGGCGGTGACAAGGGCGATGGGGGCTTGGGTAAAGGCCCAGATCACCAGCGCGTAGGCCGCAAAGCTGGCAGAGCCGCCGAGCAGGAACACGCGCTTGCCCGTGGTGTGCAGCGCGCGGAGTTGGTGGGGCGCGCGCAACGCGATAAGGCCGATCATCAGGGCCGCGTTGCCAACCGCAAGCCAGCCGTAAAACCCCATAGCCGTGCCTGCAACCCGCGCGCCCAGCCCGTCAATCAGCGAATAGGCCGCGATAAAGCAACCCGTGATCAGCGCCAGCTTGGCGCCTTGGGGATTGCGTTGGCCATCTGCCTTACGCACGAGGGCAATGGACAAGATGCCGATGCCAATGGTTAGAACCGCTGCGATTTCAATAGGTTGCAATGTGACGCCCAAAAACGCCACGGACACGCCCGCCACGATCATCGGCGCCGAGCCGCGCGCGATGGGGTAAATCTGGGTCAAATCGCCTGCGTGGTAGGCGCGCAAAAGCACCAGTTGATAGCCGAAATGCAATGCCATACCCGAAAAGAGGTACGGCAGGCTGGCCGCATTGGGTGAGGGCGAAAGCGCGAGGGCGAGCAGCGCCAAAGGCAGATGGCCGATAACCACCGCGATCATATTCAGCTGTTTGTCGCGTGCGCCTTTGACCATCGCATTCCAGCTTGCGTGCAGTAGGGCGGCCATCAGGACGGCACAAAAGACGGTAAGGGTCATATAGTTGGGGGCCTTTGTGCAGGGTTGGCGCAGTCTAGGGTTGGCGCAGTCTAGGGTTGGCGCAGTCTAGGGTTGGCGCAGTGCAGGGTTGGCGCAGTGTAGGGTGGGGGCAGTGTAGGGTGGGGGTTGGGCTGTGCAAGCGCGATCTCTACGAAAGCGTGATGTGCGTGGGTGAGCAGAGGATGTGGGATTTTGTGCAGTGGTGTGGAGGTAGAAAGCCGTATAAGTTTCGCTCCAAGATGCCAAGCGGGTTAGCCGTTTGCGCCAACCCATTGGAGAGATTTATGAAAACCATGTTTGCCGCTGCCGCTTTTGCCCTTGTTGCCGGTGCTGCACAGGCCGAGCCTGTGAAATACGTTCTGGACCCGAGCCACAGCCAGATCGTGTTCGATTACGACCATCTTGGGTTTTCCACCACGACCAGCATGTTTTCGGGTTTTGACGGCGAGATCATGTTTGACCAAGAGAACCCTGCGGCGTCCAGCGTCGTGGTATCGTTTCCCGTGCGCACGATGTTGACGGGTTGGGAAGCACGGTTTGAGCATTTCATGACCCCCGAATTCTTTGGTGCGGCGGATGATGAGATGGTCACCTTTACCTCTACTGCAATTGAGGTGACGGGTGAGAAAACCGCGCTGATCACTGGTGATCTGGACCTGAACGGCGTGACCAAATCGGTGGTTCTGGATGCGGTGTTGAACCAAGTGGGCGACCACCCAATGGCCAACAAGCCGTGGGCCGGGTTCGATGCGACGACCACTTTGATCCGGTCGGATTATAACCTTGGCCAGTTCGCGCCATTCATAGCGGATGAGGTGAAGGTGATGATCTCGGTCGAGGCGATGAAGGCGGAGTGATAGCCGAAGGCGGTTAAGGCCGAGTAATAGCCGAAGGCGACTAAGGATTGGGGCGCGAAGGGGAAATCCTTCGCGCCTTTTTTCATGTGCGTTTTGGGAGGGGTTTGGGTAAAGGTCTTTGGGACGCATAAGGGAATTGGCATGACGGTTGAGAACTATGAAGTAGAGGCCTTGGGCCAGACTATGGGCGCGTGTGAGTGTTGTGGTGCTGCGCGCCGGGCGATTTGGGGTGTGGTTCATCTGGCGGGCGCCGAGACGGTTGCCAGCTATTTTGTGACATGGGTTCCGGGCAAGGCGCTGGCCGAGCATGCGGCGCATATGGACCTGATTGTCGGCGCTTGGGGCGAAGGGACGGGCGCTGCCGAGCGGGTCGCGGTGTCGTTGGTTTATAGTGAGGAGGCGGGGGCGCGGCGGGTGCAGGTGACTGATGCGGCCAACCGCAAGATTGCCAAGAACCCCTTGGTGGGCGTGGCGCTGGGGCCGGATGATGTGATGGGATCGCCCGTGGCCAAAACCGCCTTTGGGATTTTTGATGCGGTGGTGTCCCAAGACGCGCGGTTTGAGGGTTAGGCCCACGCGCAGGGTTGCACGGGCCTGACCTTGGATTTTGGGGGTTAGTTGCTGCGGGTCGCCGTCAGATCGACCGTGATGCCTACGGCAAAGCCCACTGTCGCCTCATCCGGGTATTTCGGGCCGATGTTGAAATCGCGGCGGTCGAGGGTGGTTTTGCCTTGCATGCTGGCTGTGTCACCGTTGATTTGCAGGGCAAAGGGCAGGGTTAGGGGCATTTCAACGCCTGCCAGCGTTAAGGTGCCTGTGGCGGTGTAATCGGGGGCTGGGCCCGTTATTGGGCCCGTTATTGGGC
>CBDTUV010000310.1:0-3323 GCA_965363575.1 uncultured Pseudorhodobacter sp.
AGCTGATAGGCCGCAGGGCCAGGGTGAAACCCGTCCGCCGCCATCAGATCCACGTCAAAGCGGATATGGTGGCGCAGATAGGTATACCCAAGAAGGTTGGCTTGGTCCGCAAGGGCCGCATCAAACCGCGCTGCTTGTCGCCCTAAAACCCAAGCCAAAGGCTGCGGCAACAGCGGAAACGCCCCCATAGGCGGCAAGCCCGATAAGACAATCCGCGCGGCCCCGTGATCGGTTCTCAGGCGTTCATATAAAGCGTGGCGTTGGGCCAGCAATCGCCGCTGCGGTACCATACGGGTGACATCATTCACCCCCAACACGACCAAAACGCAGTCAAACTGCGCGCCGTTTAACGCGTCTAACGCGCAAAGGGTGCTGGCTGTGGTCGCACCTGTACGCGCCTCAAGCCGCCATGTCACTTGCGGTAACAGGCGCGCAAGGCCTCCGCTTAAGGCCTGGTCCTGCTTCGCTGCACCCACGCCAGCGGCAGAACTGTCACCAAGGATCAGCAAGCGCATCCCTGCCGGCCCACCCATTGGGCCGCCTATGCGCGGGCCCTCCGGCTCTGGCATGATAAGGGCGCTGCGTCGTACCTTGCGGGCTTGGGCCAGCAACACGGGCGCCAAGGCGATTGTGGCTAGGGTATCAAGGGCAAAAGGCATTTGTGCGCTATCGGTTCGTGCCAAATAAAAAGGGCCGGTGTTTCCACCGGCCCCATGGTAAGATTGTTTCGATTGTTATTCGCGGTTGCCTAAGAAGGACAGCAAGAACATGAACATGTTGATAAAGTCGAGGTACAGGCGCAACGCACCCATGATCGCCGACTTGCCCAACCATGCCTGATCGGCATGCTGTGCGTGCTCAATATACTCATTCTTAATCGACTGCGTGTCATAGGCGGTCAAAGCCGCGAAAATCAGCACGCCGATGGTCGAAATCGCAAAGGCCAGCGCTGAAGAGGCGAGGAACAAGTTGACGATCATCGCGGCGAAAAGGCCAATCAGACCCATCATCAAGAATGTTCCCATGCCAGACAGGTCTTTTTTCGTGGTGTAGCCGTAAAGCGACAAACCCGCAAAGGCGATCGAGGTGATCAGGAAGGTCTGTGCAATCGACGCCCCGGTATAGACGAGGAAGATCGACGAAATCGACACGCCCATTGCCGACGCAAAAGCGTAAAAGAACAATTGGGCCGCGCCGTAAGACAGGCGGTTAATCATCGCGCTAAAGGCGAAAACCATGATCAAAGGCGCAAACATCACCAGCCACTTCAAGGGCGACATATAGATTGCTTGGCCAAGACCGGTCAACATCATACCATTACCCAGTTGGGCGGTGGCAAGTGCCGGGTCTGTCGTGGTTGCAAGTCCCGCAATCGCCCAAGCCGCAGCGCCCGTCAGCAACATGCCAACCGACATCAGGCCATAGACCTTGTTCATGTGGGCGCGAAGGCCCGCGTCGATCTGCGCGCTACGGGTGCCTGCGCCGACCGAATTAGTGGTTTGATACTCAGCCATAAAAGCCTCCGTTAAAACTCTTGCAGGGCGGTTTGAGTGATCAAAGCCCAACTACCACAGAATATTGGGGGTGGGGGTGACAATATCAAGTGTTTTACTCGGTAAAATCGTATTTGAGCGGCAAGATTTAGGGAGAATCGGAAATAGTGTTGAAATTCAAGATTTTTGAGGGGCATAAAGCTGTGAAATCGCGCGAAATTTCCGTCCCACTGGCGTATTTTCTTCGCACGAACCGGGTGTTTAGCCTCTTTTTATGGTGCAGGCAAAGGTAGGGTGGCTGATCGTGGTCGCTCTCCCTTCTGGCAAAGCGGCCGCGTTATTGATATCTACCCAGCGATCAGCCATCATGAATGTGAATGTCTTTTGGCCGCAACCGCACGGATGATGATATGTCGCGAAACCTTGATACGTCGGCCTTGCGGGCGGTTTTGGCTGTGGCTGATTGCGGCGGGGCACGCGCGCGGCGGGTATCTTGAACCTGACGCAATCGGCAGTATCGATGCAGATCCGGCGACTAGAGGATGCCCTGGGTGTGCAATTGTTCATCCGCGCCGCACGCAAAATGGTGCCATCGCCTGAAGGCGAAAAGCTGATTTCCTATGCCCGGCGCATCATGGTACTGAACGATGAGGCGCTGATGCGACTGGCGCCCGAAAGCTTTGACGCAGAGCTGCGCTTGGGTGTGCCTTATGACATTGTAGCCCCGCAAATTCCGACCCTTCTGCGCGATCTGTCGATTGGTTATCCAAAGATGCGAATCAATCTGGTGTCATCCTACAGCCGAACCTTGAAAGAGGGGTTTGTGGCGGGCGAGTATGATATGATTCTGACCACCGAATTTCCACCGCCCGAAGGGGTAGAGGTGTTGGCCAAACGCCGCCTTGTCTGGATCGCGTCGCCCGATGGGCGCGCCGCCACCATCCGCCCGTTGCGCCTTGCCTTCAAAGAGAGTGCTTTTTTCGCCTGGTGGCCCATGCCGCCTTGGATGCGGCGGGCATTGCGTGGGAAAACGCCTTTGACGGCGACAGTGAAACGGTGGTCGAGGCCACGGTTGCTGCGGGATTGGGCCTAACTGTGCGGATAGAAGGCCAAGTGGCGCAAGGCTGTGTGACGATTGGCCCCGAAGCAGGTTTGCCGGATTTGGGCCATTCCTGCGTTTGCCTTTATGACAGCGGTCAGGCCAAGGGCGATTTGGCCGATGCGCTGCGGGCCGCTTTGCGGGCGGGGTATGGGGCGCCCATTTAGATTGCAACAGGGCGTTTTCCTGGGGAAAGCGCGGTAGGTATTTAGGCCAAGATGAAATTGGGGTTAAATCGCCGCGCGCATCTGGTAGCCGGGCGCGTAGCACAGACGGACTGCTGTAATCGGCAGCGCCGCCGCCCAAGTGGTGCGGTCAATGGTGAACAAGGCCGCACCGGGGGCGCAGTTTAGGTGATTTGCGACAAGATCCGGGGCAGGGGTCGCGCCAAAGGCGAAGTCCCCCTTTGAAAACGCTGCGTTTTGGACCAGCCATTCATTGGCGCTTATCGTGGTCAGGTCGGCATGCGCGATGTCAGGGGCGGCGATGGGGTTGATCCAACGATCCTCTAGGCAAAAGGGGGTGTCGTTGGCAAAATGGAGCGCGAGGATATGAAGTAGTTTTGCGCTGGGTTTGAGCGCTAGCAGGCCGCAGATTTCGGGCGGGGCGGCGGCAGTATCGCGCGACAGCAGTTTGTAGCCATAGGTTTGGCCGCGCGCCTCAATATCATGGCGGATGATGGATATCTCCAGCGTGGCCTTGCGCACGGGGTTCAGCGGTACCCGCGTACC